>NZ_JAUBPR010000011.1:19075-20301 GCF_036700845.1 Microcoleus sp. S13_C5 | reverse complement strand
ACGATGACGGGGACGGGCCCGGACATTTCGATCACCCCGGTGCCGCGGCCACCTCTGACAGTTCCCACGCCTCCCCCACAGCCACTTTTTGTCGATGGCTTAGTTGTCGCCAATGACGGCAGTAACTATTTAATCGGCAGCTTATTCAATGACACAATTTCCGGGCGTGGCGGCGACGACACGCTTCTGGGTAGGGACGGAGACGATGTACTCAGGGGCGAGGACGGTAATGACTCTCTCAACGGTGGCGCTGGTAAAGATATTGTTGAGGGCGGGCGCGGCAATGACACGGCGCGGGGCGGCAAAGGCGATGACTTGGTTTCTGGCGATCAGGGCGATGACGTAGCTTTTGGCGACCAGGGCAACGATCTTGTCTTGGGTTCTGAAGGCAACGACACGCTGTACGGCGGTAAAGGCAATGACTGTCTGCGCGGTGGTGGCGAGGACGACCTGATTTTTGGCGACAAGGGCAATGACAGTGTTTTTGGCGACACGGGTAACGATTGCCTAATCGGCGGCGCTGGCAATGATATTTTGTTGGGCCAGGAGGGCGGGGATGTCATCACCGGCGGTGTTGGTAACGATACTGGTGATGGCGGCGAGGGTGATGACCTGATCTTCGGAGGCGACGGCAATGATTCTTTGTCTGGAGGTGCTGGGGATGATATTCTTTCGGGCGATCGCGGATTGGATACTCTCACAGGAGGCGACGGATCGGATATCTTTGTTCTCGGTAGGGTGGGCACGTCGGCTGGTAGCAACGGGTTTCTCACTACTGGGGGCCGCGAAATCGGCGATGCTGATGTAATTAGAGATTTTAATCCGGGAGATTTGATCGGTCTGGCTGGAGGTCTGAACTTTACAGAGTTAGAAATTTTCCAGGGCCAAGGCTCGAATTCTAGCAACACGATTATTAGGGACAGGCGAACTGGGGAATTTTTGGCGGTATTGATTGATGTTCGATCGACCTCGCTAGATGAATCTCGATTCACTACAGCTCAAATACCGCGCGTAAACGACAATCCCTTCACCATTGAGGGAACAACCACAAGCCCCACAACGGGAACAACCACAAGCCCCACAACGGGAACAACCACAAGCCCCACAACGGGAACAACCACAAGCCCCACAACGGGAACAACCACAAGTCCCACAACGGGAACAACCACAAGTCCCACAACGGGAACAACCACAAGTCCCACAACGGGAACAACCACAAGTCCCAC
>NZ_JAUBPR010000011.1:0-18975 GCF_036700845.1 Microcoleus sp. S13_C5 | reverse complement strand
CAACCACAACTCCCACACCAGCAACCACAACTCCCACACCAGCAACCACAACTCCCACACCAGCAACCACAACTCCCACACCAGCGACCACAACTCCCACACCAGCGACCACAACTCCCACACCAGCGGGGACAACCACGAGTCCCACAACGGGGACAACCACGAGTCCCACAACGGGGACAACTGCGAGTCCAACACCAACAACGGGGACATTGCCGACACAGGTTCCGGGTACGAGTCCGAGTCCGACTGCGGGCGCAACAACTCCGAGTCCGATCCCTTCCATAGTCCCCACTCCAACTGCGGCGACCCCAACTCCTCCGCCTTTGGGCGGGGGGCCGACTCCGCCGAGTTTTACATCTCCGACCCCTAACCAGCCGCCGATCGTGGAAGCTGGCAAGACGCTGACTGGTTTGCAGAATTTGCCTCTGTCTCTGAGCATTTCGGCGCCTAGCGACCCGGAGGGCGATCCACTGTCGATCGCGGTAGTCGGACTTCCCAATCCTACTTTTGGTCAGGTAATTACGGGTACGAGCCCCCTCACCGTGAACCAAAAGTTAACGGTTCAGGATTTACTCGGGCTGAAATTCCAACCTGGAACAAATGCGATCGGGCAAGCCGGTTCTTTCAGCTACAGCGTAGCTGACGACCAAGGCGGCACGGCAGCAGGGTCAGTGGCGATTAACATCAATTCTTTCGATACCTCGGTAACTGTTCCAACTACCCTGTCGCCGATTGCTGTCAATGACGGCATCGTATTTACGAGTACGAATAATTCGGAGCCCACTTTCATAGACGTGCTGGCGAACGATTCCAGCCCGCAACAAGGGCCGCTCAACATTATCAATGTCAGCACACCGCAACTGGGGATAGCTGTAAATCTTGTCTCTCAAGTGCAATTCATCCCCGGCAACGTAGCGGGTACAACTGCTTTCACCTACAGCGTCAGCGACGGATTGGGGACAACTCCGGGCGTAGGTACTGTCACCGTCCAAATTTTGCCGGCTGATAGCGGGCCTAACAATTTGGTTGGGGGTTCTTTGCCGGACAATTTGGACGGTTTGGCGGGCAGCGATACTATTGATGGTCAAGGCGGCAACGATACGATTAACGGCGGTTTGGATAACGACGTGCTCGTAGGGGGCCTGGGCGCAGATACCATGACAGGAGGCGGCGGCAGCAATCAATTCCGCTATACCAGCCCTGCACAAGGTGGCCCGGCTTTTGATGCGGCTTCTTCGGTGGCGATCGATGCTGCGATCGCGGCGGGCGGATACGATGTGATTACTGATTTTAGCGGTCTCGGTGTGCCGATCGCCGATCAGTTTAATTTTGCCCCCGGATTTGCGAATCTCAGCGGTAACAGCCAAGTTCTGCTGAATGTGCAGACAACTGTTTCTGCAAACATTCTGGGAGGAAGTGCTTTCTTGTTTACCTACGATTCCGGCGGTAATACTTACATCATTTATGACGGCAATGGCAATAACCTCACCGGCAGCGATTCTCGCATTTTGGCGAAGTTAAATGGTGTAACTGGGGTTTCTGCTCTTTCGGAATTTGACTTTACTTTCATCTAGGAAGATAAGAGGTTTGAAACCGCAGATTAACGCAGATAAACGCCGATTTCCTTGGCAGTTTATCTGCGTTAATTTCCGTTAATTTGCGGTGAGAAATTAAATTTAATTATCTTCAGAAAACAATCGCAATAAAGAGCCAAGCACAGCACCAAACTTTGAAAAAATTTAGAGGTTTGAAACAGCAGATAAACGCCGATAAACGCCGATTTTGTTGGCACTTTATCTGCGTTAATTTGCGTTTATCTGCCGTAAAAAATTAAATTTGATTATCTTCAGAAAACAATCCCAACAAAGGGCCGAGAATAGCACCGAAAACAAAGCCGCCAGCGTGGGCCCAGTAGGCAACTCCCCCGGATTCCATACCGACACTTGCCGGGGCATTCAAGGAAGCCAAGCCATTCAATGCTTGCTGTGCAAACCAAAATCCTAGAAAGAAGAAAGCGGGGACTCTGACGGTGGTAATAAAGATTCCCAAGGGCAGCAGTGTCAGAACTTTGGCTTGGGGATATCTGAGAATGTAAGCTCCCATGACGCCTGCGATCGCGCCGCTAGCACCTAGGGAGGGAATGGCCGATGCTGAGGAAAAATACCACTGAGTTAGTGATGCTAAAACGCCGCAAGTAAGGTAAAATATTATAAATTTGACGTGTCCTAAACGGTCTTCTACATTGTTGCCAAAAATCCACAGAAATAACATATTTCCGGCAATGTGGAGAAAGCCTGCGTGCAGGAATTGGGAGCTAATTAGTGTCGTCCATTCGGGAAATGGCGAAACTGGCAGAGCAACCCGACACATATTGCTTAACTGACAAGGAATTACTGCCCAAGAATAGAAGAATTGCGTTAATTGTCGATCGCCCAAACTGAGTTCGTACAAAAATACTAATATGTTTGCGGCAACCAGCCCGTAGGTGACGTAGGGAGTGATAGTAATGGGATTTTCATCGCGTAAGGGAACCACGGCCTTTTTTCCTCATCAAAATATTGGCAACACAGTAGCGCATTTATAGCCCAGGTGTCTCCTGTCTAAAGGAAGAGGGAACAAGCCAATCGATTTTAGATTTTAGATTTTAGATTTTAGATTTTAGATTTAAAGAATTGAAGGATTGAAGAATTGAAGAATTGAAGAAAGCGACCTCACGGATGTATCCGGGGGCTGGTTAATCGATTTTAGATTTTAGATTTTAGATTTTAGATTTGAACGATTGAAGAATTGAAGAAAGCGACCTCACGGGTGTATCCGGGGGCTGGTTAATAGATTTTAGATTTTAGATTTTAGATTTTAGATTTGAACGATTGAAGAATTGAAGAAAGCAAATTTACGGATGTATCCGGGGGCTGCTTAATCGATTTTCGGTTTTAGATTTTCGGTTTTAGATTTTAGATTGAAATAATTGAAGAAAACGACTTGAGGGATGTATCCGGAGGCTGGTTATCGGATACTATATTTTTTATTTCTGCACCGATGAATCCAGGGGCTTGTACCGCCCCCGGTTGCCGCCAGCTTCCTTCAAACCCCCCGTGTCCCGCTGAAAAAAAAATAAAACCTATTTAATAAAACCCTCCACCTTGCAGTTAGTTGAATATCTGCTTTTTAGTGTTGGGTTTTATTTTACCGCAAAGGCTTATATTGTAGGATTGCAGAGCAAGTTGGTAGTTGCGATATTGGTACGGGTTTTCACCTCTCAACAAAACTACAAACTTATTTATCCCCTTGCTGATTACATTTTTACAGCGGGGCTAGTTGAAGGTTTAGGAGACTTAATTTCCTGGGAAACTGCACGGGCGCGGAAGAGTTTAGCCACCACTTGTTCACACTTAGACAAATCCGATTCTATCTCTGTCAAAATGGCAGTTGATACGGGATCTGTGAACTTCACCCGCAGGTTGTTGATATCGACAACACCGGTTTGCAAATCACCGAGAGTGCTCCGCAGCAAAAACGTTTCATCGGTTCCTTGCATCGAAGCTTTTAATTTAGCGTATTTGTCAGCAATTTGGGCAGGAATTGAGGGTTTTTCACCAAAATCGTTGAGGCGCTTTTCGAGAGCGAGGATGTGATTCTGTTTATTTTGAATCATTTCTCTCAAGAGCGATCGCAAATTGCTGTCTTGGGTTTTTTCCGCATAATTTTCAAATGCTTCGCAAGCATAGCGTTCTCCTGCGAGGGCGGTATTCAAACCTTTAACTATGTCGCCTTGTGTAGAACCTCCCCAACCATTAGCTAATTTCCACCATTCTGCATTTTTGTCAGTTTCTTCTGGCAAACCGACTTCTTTGCCTCCGTAACCGAGGCGAGCCATAATTGCAGTGGTAAATATTGCTAAATCTCCCGGTTGGCGGGAAGTAATCAAGTTACCATCAACTACTAAAGCTTCGTTGATGTAGTTAGCTCCGGCATTAATCATGTCTGTTTTAATTGCCAAGAAACCAGTCGCATTTTTGCCTTTCAGCAAGTCGGCTTCAATCAAAACTTGCGGGCCGTGGCAAACAGCAGCGACGAGTTTTCCTTGCTCAAATGCTTCTCGTACAAAACGTACTGTGTTGGGATTAGTCCGCATCGTATCGGGAGCCATACCGCCGGGAATTATCACTGCATCGAATTCTGCGGGCACTGCTTCTGTGGTAGTTCCGTCAGCTTGCTGGGCAACTTTTCCTTGTTTCCCTGCATACTTTTCGTTTGTCCGCGAACCGAGGACAACTACATCAAAGTTTGCTTGTTTTAAGGCGTTGTAAGGAACTAGAAATTCCGAATCTTCTACTCCATTTTCGATGAGTATGGCAACTCGTTTGGTGTTGGTGCCGTTATCTGTTGTCATAATCAACTTTCCTCAGATGGTCTTTTCATCTAACATTAAGTCATTTATGATATTTTTAGCGTCTTGCTAAAGTGATAAATTAGTGAGTTTTAAAAGATATCAGCGTGAGCCTTGAGAGGTATTTTACAGTAATTGTCTCAATGCACGTAAGAGGCCCCATTAATGTCGATCGTAGTCCCGGTAGCGTGCGTAGCCAAACCCGACGCTAAAAACGCGATAACATTAGCCACATCTTGAGGAGGAGCGATTTTGCCGATCGGGATATCGCGAATAATATCAGCTTCACCGAACTCCTGAATAAACTGATGAGACATTTCTGTACTGACAAATCCCGGTGCAACTGTAAATGCCAAAATATTATCAGCGGCAAACCCTCTAGCAATACTGCGAGTTAAAGCAACAATAGCACCTTTTGACGCAGCGTAATGCAGATAATTCGGGTCATCGCCGCGAAAAGCAGCGCGACTTGCTATATTAATAATTGTACCGACCCTGCGAGTTTTAAAATGCAGAATAGATTCCCGGCACAAATCGGCAACGGCAACTAAATTTACTTGTAGAGTTTGCTGCCAAGCTGAAGACCAAATATCGAACTCGTCCTCTATACCCGCTGACTGCATAATCCCCGCATTATTAACTAAAATATCAATATGACCTCGCCATTTTAAAGCATCTCGCCACAAAGTCGAGGCCGCGTTTTCCACCATCAAATCGGCTGCCAATAAATAACAGCGATCGCGCGCAACACTTGCTGCTACCGCTTCAGCTTCTTTCTGACTCTGAAAGTAATGCAAAATCACCTCGGCCCCAGCATTAACTAGAGTCCGCACCGTCATTGCACCAATCCCTTTGGAGCCACCCGTTACTAAAATTACCTTTCCGGTTAAATCAATCATTTCTGTCTCTCTTTTCTCTTTCTGTGCGCCCTCTGCGGTTAATAAAAAAAATAAATCCCCTTCACACACGAAATAGAATTGCTATAAGTAGTTGGACAGAATTAATTACACAAAATAGAATCTGAAATTCTCTTCCTGTGAGCTTTACAAAATTATATCGGGGTAAATATTTCTGTCCATGTACTTATGATACAGCACATTCCATCTAAGGTGTATGCCATTGCCTCCTGCTGAGCGATATCTGCAATAGACCTCTCCAAAAACTTCCCAATCCTTTCCCCGGTTGATTTCTATTGGACATATAGCCACTGCTTACAGCACTATAGCTTCTTTGTCCTTAAAGTGGATAACTACAGTGGGTTCGGCAGCAGAGGTCGAATTAACTCCATAATTCGGTCAGAATTAAAATTATTGATATAATCGGTTAGTGCTTTGGATAAACTTGCTTTGGATTCGGGAATTTGTACGATTAATTCGTTCATAACTTCGGTATCGAGATAGTAAGCGGCGTGATACATTTGTTCTAACCACTGAGGGGACATTCTGGATATATCTTCTACAGATAGCGTTTCAACTAATTGTTTTTGTGGAGTTTGTTCTACGACTTCGTAGATATATTTTACTCCCAAATATTTAGCTAGTTTGTCAAAGATGTCTCTCTGCTGAAATGGCTTGGTTATAAAATCGTTACAGCCCGCCATAAGAACTTTCTCTCGCTCTTCTTCAAAAACACTGGCAGTTAAAGCAATAATGACAGTTTCTTGGCTCTGAGGGCGTTCTCTAATATATTTAATAGCAGTGTAGCCATCCACGATCGGCATTCGTAGATCCATCAGAATCAGGTGTGGACGCCAACTCTCCCACAAGGAGAGTGCCTCCACTCCCTGTTTTGCTTCTCTCACCTCAAAACCAACCGAGGTCAGGATCTCGGCTAACAAGCGACGATTGTCTTCTAAATCTTCAACAATAAGAATGCGGTAAGTCGGTTGTCCGGGAGCTAAACTAATTACTTTTTGATTAATTGATTCTGGGGGTAAGGATTCTGCTTGAGGTAACTGTACAGGAATCTCAAAGGAAAAAGTGCTACCTCGGTTCAAAGTGCTTTTAACGCGAATTAGACCGCCCATGAGTTTGACGAGTTTTTGACTGATGGCTAAACCAAGCCCACTGCCTTGACTCAAATTCTTCCCAGCTTCGGCTTGCACAAATACCTTAAATAATTTATCAATTTCTGGGGGCGCAATTCCCACGCCTGTATCCTCAACTTCAAAACATAGGTGACAGGATGTTTTGTCTGTTTTTGCTGCTCTTACCCGTAGGGTGACGCTTCCTTGATTGGTAAACTTAATGGCATTACCGAGCAGATTGACGAAGACTTGATAGAGTTTTTTCTCGTCGCTATGCACAAATTTAGGAAGGTCGGGAGCTAGGTCAAAAATTAGTTGCAATTCTTTAGATTGGACTTTAACTTGGAACATTTCTTCAAGAGAAGCCAACAAATTTGTCAAATCAAAGTCAGAAAGATTGAGTGTCATCCGTCCGCTTTCAATTTTGGATAAATCTAAAATATCGTTAATCAAGTCTAATAAATGTCTACCGCTACGATTGACAATCTGTAAACGTTCTTGGAGAGAAGGAGTCAGATTTTTCTCATAGCTCATCAATTGCGTGAATCCCAAAATTGAGTTGAGGGGGGTGCGGAGTTCGTGGCTCATATTGGCGAGGAAGACAGTCTTGGCTTGGTTTGCTTCATTTGCGTACTGAAATTCCAACTCAGCTTGTTTGCGATCGCTAATGTCAATTAAATATCCCAAAATTTCTACTGGTGTACCTGAATTATCTCGAATTAGCCTAAGCTGACCGAGCATCCAGCGATAAACCCCATCGGAGCGACGAAAACGGTATTCGTGTAAATAAAAATCATTAACGTATACATTTGCTAAGCCCTTAAGCACTGGTTCTACATCATCTGGGTGTAAGTGATTCACCCAAAATTTAGAATCTTCTAAAAACTCGCTGCTTTCGTAGCCCAATACATCTTTGATATTTTCGCTGATGAACGTTGCGCCATAATCGCCAGTCGGTTTACTGCTAAAAATGACAACGGGGCTGTAGTTTAGAAGAAAGTTGAGGCGATTTGTGGTAGCTTGCAAGGCTTGCTCAGCCAGTTTTAGCTCTGTTGCGTCCTCCTGAACCGCAACATATACAGTTCCGTATTCAGGATGCTCAAACCTGGATGAATGAACTCTGCACCAAAAGACAGTTCCATCTTTCTTTATATTGTGGACTTCATATTTTGCTTCCCCGGTCTGTTCAATTTGAGTGACGATATCTAGAACGGTTACATCTGGTGTAACCTTTGTATCGACATAATTCAAGACACCAACGGATTGACCGGCGAGTTCGCCCTCTGTGTAGCCAAACATAGCGTCAAAGGTAGGATTAGTGTAGACGATTATGAGGTCTGAGGCTTTAATCAAACACACTCCTCCTGCCATGTTATTCATGATAACGCTTTGAAGTTCTAGCGTTTTTTGAGCTTCTTTTCGAGCCGTAATTTCTTGTATTTGAGAAATAAAATGCAGTGGAGTTCCCTGTTCATCTTGTACTAGCGAGCCATTAAGAATAATCCAAATAATATGTCCTTGTTTATGGAAATACCGTTTTTCCAGTTGGTAAGTTGAAATTGTTCCTGCTAATAGTTGATTTGCATAACTAAGATCCAGGTCTAAATCATCAGGATGGGTAATGTCTTGGAAAGTTAACGCTAACAACTCTTCTGAGGAGTAGCCAAGAATCTGACATAAGGCAGGATTGACTTTAATCCAGTGCCCATCAAGTGAAACGATCGCCATCCCGATAGAGGCATCTTCAAACGCATGGCGAAACTGCTCTTCACTGTTTCGTAAAGCCATCTCAATTTGTTTGCGATCGCTAATATCGCGCATAATAACAGTAAATACCGTTTCGTCTCTCATTTCCAGCTTAGAAATAGAGGCTTCAGCCGAAAACTGCGTTCCATCTTGACGACGACCCAAAATCTCGCCTCGTTCTCCCATCCTTCGCGCTCTGGTAGAAGACTGTGCAAATTGTTTGACATGCTGCGGATGTGCATCTCTAAACTGTTCTGGCAGCAGTATATTCAGTGGCTTCCCTAAAATATCCTCAATTTTATAGCCAAACATCTTTTCTGCCCCTTGATTAAACAGGGTAATGCGTTGAGTGCGATCGACTGAAATAATTGCATCATTGGCGATTTCTAGAATTCCCGCAAAACGAGCCTGCGATTTTTGTAAAGCATCTGTTCGTTCACCCACAAGATTTTCTAAAGTTTCGTTAAGTTTTTTAATTTCTTTTTCCGCTTTTTGGCGCTGGTAATCTATCTGGTTTAAAGAGCGAGCCGTCCCCAAGATGAGAATTGAGAACGTGACCACCATAATAGTTGAACGCAATGTATACCCAAAATTAACGTTATACCAGCCTAAATTTTGTCCCTGAAGAGTCAACCAGTTCACTGTCACTGGAAAGATTGTTCCCCAAGGCAGCAACCATCGAACCATTACTCCGCCGACCAGGGGACTGGTTACTACTTCCATTAATCCTTCTGTGGGGCGGAGGCATAAAATTCCTCCATAGAGGATGAAAAAGGTGGCGATCGCGTTTAGGGATGGAGTCGTGGTAATTGTGGCCAACCGTTCAAGAATATCGACATTGAATAGGTGTCCAAATAAAGCTAGTAGAGAAATTAAAGCTGCAACACTACTAAACATCTGAGCCAACCAAGTAATTCGTTGGGAATTTTGGCCTAACAGTAACAGTGCTAGTCCCATCAGCACAAAATTTAGGGCGGTATTTACTCCCATTCTTCCCGGATAAGGAGTCGCTGAAGACACGAAATCTCGGAAAAGCCACTCATCAATACCCAGCTTCCAACCAAAAATATACTGGATCAGCGTCAGCAAACCGATGATGATTATGAATCCTGCCATCCCTTGAGCGATGCGATTGGGCAGTTGGGTTCTTTGGTACTGCAACAATCTCAAAGACACTCCAGCCAGCAAAAAGCAAATTGCCGTGTTTGCTTTCATTGTCGAAGTCATACCGGGAAAACCACTTTTGAGTAGGGAGATGTCAAATTGCCAACCCAGCAGCACGAGACATCCGCTCGCAATGACGAGTAGACTTGCCATTTGAGAAATGCGCTTGTTCATAAATCGGCTGCTTGGGTTGAAACAATCTTCTTCTGATGTTAGGCGAAGCGAAGAAGGGCAACCACAGGGGGACTGCCCCTAACCGAACTATTCAGATTTTGTGGGGCTGCGCCCCCTTGGCAGCCCCGTATCTCGGGGATCGCAGGACTTCTTTGTGGATAAAGTGACCTTTTTAACCCAGTAATTCAACTATACTGTTTGTGCATATGTTTATATTCCTCTAGCAGGAAACTAGGGAAATCTGTATGATTGTCGATAGAACTAGCGATAGGGTTAGCGATCGAGCTACAAACTACCGAGGCAATATTTTAATTGTTGACGATCTACCTGATAACCTGCGTCTGCTCAGAGATACTTTGAGGGAAGAGGGTTATAAAGTTCGCAGTGCTATAACAGGGACAATGGCGATCAGAGCCGCCCAATCGCCATCGACGGAGTTAATCTTACTAGACATTAAATTGCCTGATATTGATGGTTATGAAGTTTGCCGACAATTAAAATCTGACGAGCGCACTGCCGACATTCCAATAATTTTTTTAAGTGCGCTAAATGAAACATTTAATAAGGTGCAAGGGCTTGCTGCTGGAGGGGTAGATTATATTGCTAAGCCATTTCAAGTCGAAGAAGTATTAGCTCGTGTCGAAACCCACCTAACGATCCGAAGGCTGCAACAAAAACTCCAAAAGCAAAATTTACGTCTCTTGAGAGAAATTGAAGAACGGCAACGTCTCGAAGAGTCTCTCTTTGCCGAAAAGGAATTGGCTCAAGTGACACTGCAATCCATTGGCGATGCGGTCATTACTACTGATGCCCAAGGTAGGGTGAGATATTTCAATCCTATAGCTGAGCGACTGACAGGCTGGAAAACTCATGAGGTTCAAGGAGTTCCTTTCTCTACAGTCTTCTTAATTGTTGATCAAGTAACACGAGAGCCAGTAGAGAATCCTATAAACAAGGCTCTATTAGAGGAGCGAATTGTGGGCTTAGCTAACAATACTATTCTGATTGGCCATGATGGAACTGAGTATCCCATTGCTGACTCGGCAGCACCGATTCGAGACCGCCAAGGTCAAATTATCGGGGCAGTCATCGTCTTTCATGATGTTACTGAATCGCGCTATCTCACCCGTCAACTCTCTTGGGAAGCCAGTCACGATGCCCTAACGGGGTTAATCAACCGTCGAAGATTTGAGCAGCACCTAGTGGAGGCGATCGCCTCTGTTGAAGATAGCAATCAGCAGCACGCTCTCTGTTATTTAGATTTAGATCAGTTCAAAGTCGTTAACGATACCGCAGGTCATATTGCTGGCGATGAGCTACTGCGCCAAATCACCGCACTTATTCAAGAGGGAGTCCGTGCCAATGATATGGTAGCTCGCTTGGGAGGTGATGAATTTGGTATTTTACTCACTCAATGTTCGCTCTCTCAAGCAACTCAGATTGCGGAAAACCTCAAAGACCTAGTGCATCAGTTTCGGTTTATTTGGAATGGCAAAACCTTTATTGTCGGAGTCAGCATTGGAGTTGTTGCTATTGACCAAACAAGCCAAGATTTGAGGGAGCTTCTGGGAGCGGCTGATGCAGCTTGTTATGCCGCCAAAGCCCGAGGGCGAAACTGTGTTCATATTTATCGTCTAGATGATGGCGAACTAATTAAACAACGTGGTGAGAGGCAGTTGGTTTCCAAAATCAGCCGAGCGCTGGAAACCAATAGTTTTTGTCTCTACTACCAAAAGATTGTCTCTATTACTTCTAAACCATTAGTAGAGCATTATGAGATTTTGCTCAGAATGGTCGACGAAAATGGACAATTAGTATCTCCAAATGAGTTTATTCCAGCCGCCGAGCGGTACGGGTTGATAACTGAGATCGATTGTTGGGTAATCGCAACTTTTTTCTCTAATTATCACAATTTGCCGGAGAGAGATGTTCAGAGTACAGGCTTGTATACGATAAATCTTTCTGGGGCTAGCATTAGTAACAATCAGTTTCTGAGGTTTTTAATCAAACAATTTTCTCGCTACCAAGTCCCACCCCAAAGCATTGGTTTTGAAATCACGGAAACCGCAGCAATCGCAAATTTTGAGCAAGCCAGATATTTCATAAGTGAACTCAAAAAAATTGGCTGTCGCTTTGCTTTAGATGATTTTGGCAGTGGATTGAGTTCGTTTGCCTATCTGATGAATTTACCAGTTGATTATTTAAAGATTGATGGTGCTTTTGTCAAGAATATTAGTCATAATTTGATTTCTCAAGCGCTCGTTGAAGGCTTTAATCGTATTGCCCATGCGATGAATCTGCAAACTATAGCTGAGTTTGTCGAAGACGAGACTATCTTAGAAAAATTGCGGGAGATTGGAGTAGATTATGCTCAGGGTTATGGGATCGCCCGCCCTGTTCCTATTAATTTTAATCGGTAGCCATCGCACTGGGCCAGCGAACCCATTGCCTCACGCCTGCCCATTGTCTGGAGGCTTCCAAGAGTCGATCGCCCGCTGCTACAAGGCTGGCTCAATTTACTGTGTCACATTAAGATCGAATGTGCTGTAATTGTAAAGGATTGAGTGTTCTATTGGAAATAAACCGGAAAATTTGCCATGAAAGCAGTTGCGTTCGATCGCTACGGTTCAGCCGAGGAATTGCAATACCGAGAGTTGGAAAAGCCGATCGCCAAATCCAACGAATTGTTAGTGCGAGTTCGCGCTAGCAGCGTCAATCCCGTTGACTGGAAAATCCGGCAAGGACACCTGCAACTATTAACAGGATTTAACTTTCCTCGAATAGTCGGTTCTGACATCTCTGGAGTTGTCGTGGAAGTCGGCCGGGAAGTCACCCGATTTCAACCCGGAGATGAAGTTTATACTTTCTTAAATCCCATCAGTGGGGGTGCTTGCGCCGAATACGCGGTCGTGGCAGAATCGGATGCGGCAATTAAACCTAAAAACATCACTCATGCAGAAGCATCAGCAGTACCGATCGCAGGTTTAACTGCTTTGCAATCGCTCAGGGATTTGGGTCAAATTCAACCAGGAAACAAAGTATTGATTAACGGCGCTTCCGGCGGAGTCGGCACTTTTTCCGTGCAAGTTGCGAAAGCAATGAATGCAGAAATAACGGGAGTTTGCAGTGCTAAAAATAGAGAATTGGTCAAGAGTTTGGGAGCCGATTTTGTCCTGGATTACGAAGAAATTGACTTTACTCAACAAACCCATAAATATGATATAATTTTAGATGCTGTGGGGACAAGAACATTTGCTGAATGCGAAAAAGTGCTGCAACCAGAAGGAGTTTATATCTCGACTTTGCCAAGTTTCGAGAACCTCGCACCGATGTTAACGAGCTGGTTTTTATCGGGTAAAAAAGCTAAATTCATTCTAGCCAATGCCAACACCAGCGATTTAGGGGCTTTGCGGGAGTTAATAGAATCCGATAAAGTTGAGCCGATTGTCGATCGCACTTACAGCTTACAAGAAGTAGCAGCAGCCCACGCTTACAGCGAAACGGGCCGCGCGGTCGGCAAAATTGCGATCGTGATTGAATAATGAAGGCACTACACGGATTAATGATCGATCATTCATTCTGCTGCTGAAGTCAGAATGAAGAATGAAGAATGAAGTCGGAGCAATTATGAAATAACTATTCTCAATTACCAATTCTCAATTACCAATTTTCAATTACCAATTTTCAATTACCCTTTCCCTCTTACCAATTACCCATTTCCTATGACTGCTCCCTCAAACTTGGAGACATCCGAACAAGGTTCCGACAACAACCTCGAAGCAATTAGCCCGGAAAACAGCATTGCACCAATCGCCGGCGGTGCGATGGGTTCTCGCAACTTAGAAAACGAATTTCTCGACGAACTTCCCGACGAAGTTGAGATGTCTTTGTTCGAGCATTTAGAAGAATTGCGTCTGCGACTTTTCTACTCGCTAATTGCAGTAGTAATCGCTGTAATCGGTTGCTTTTTAACAGTTAAACCCATTGTGCAACTGCTAGAAGTACCGGCTGGGCCCGTCAAGTTTCTGCAACTAGCTCCCGGCGAGTATTTCTTTGTTTCTATCGAAGTAGCGGGATACAGCGGTTTGCTCATCGCCACTCCGTTTATTTTTTACCAGATAGCGCTGTTTGTTCTCCCCGGCTTGACTCGCAAAGAACGCCGGTTGCTCGGGCCTGTGTTTTTCGGTTCGAGTTTCCTATTTTTGGGCGGGTTAGTATTTGCTTACATCGCTCTGATTCCGGCGGCGCTCAACTTCTTTGTTACCTATGGAGCGGATGTTGTGGAGCAGTTGTGGTCGATCGATAAATACTTTAAATTTGTGCTGCTGTTAATGTTCAGCACTGGCTTAGCTTTTCAAATCCCGATCGTCCAAGTATTGCTCGGCGTTTTGGGCATAGTTTCTTCCAACCAAATGCTCTCCGGCTGGCGGTATGTAGTGTTGGGAGCGGCAGTTTTGGGAGCGGTGTTAACGCCTTCTACTGACCCTTTAACGCAAAGTCTTTTAGGAGGTGCGGTGCTGAGCTTGTATTTTGGAGGGGTTGGTTTGGTAAAGCTTTTAGGGCGCTAAAAACTCCACAGAACGATCGATCGACTGGCAGCAAAAAAAATATAGAGACGCGATCGCCCGCGCCTCTATATTTACTAAAACTTAAAATTCAACACCAAAGTTTTGTCAAAACTTTGACTACATTCGGAACTGTTCGACTTCTGGAGTGTAGCCGATCGGCAAAACGTAATCCAGATTCTCGTGGGGACGAGCAATTATGTGATACGATAGCAACTTTCCGCCATCGACCTTTTTAACTGATTCAATTCCAGCAGCAACGGCTGCTTGCACTTCAGAAACATCTCCTCGCACTATAATTGTCCAGTAGGCGCGGGTTATTTTCTCATAGCGAACTAAAGTAACACGGGCTGCTTTCACCATTGAGTCCGCAACTTCTACTGCAGCGGGAAATCCTAAGACTTCAACCATTCCCAGTGCAACACCCATTACAACATTCTCCTAAATTTCACAAGATATCTGACCTTCATTGTATGTGAAATTGTTGACAGAAATTGGTTCCGATGATTTTGGTAAGAATGAAGGACGATCGCCCAAAATTTAAAAAGCCCCTAAAAAGCCCCACAAGCTGTTGCAGCATTTAAATCCCACAGCAGGGCGCGCGCAGCAAAGCCCGCCACACAAGACTTTGAATCAAAACTCCTGTGCAAATTAGATGCGCCACAGCTTAGTTTCTCACCAGCGGCAAGTCGTATGACAAGCTCGCCCATCGATTTTCGGGACTTTGGGCTCAACTAATCCAGCCGCGGCGCGACACAAAACTTTAGGGAACTCCCCCAGATCCCGGCTGTGGAGTCAATCTAAAATCTAAAATCTAAAATCTAAAATCGACTGAGTGAATCAAAACTCGTCTAGCAACCACTCCGAGGCTCTTTCACCCAAATCTAGGGGAACGCTGACAGCTTTACCCAAGCGCGGGCGATCGCGAGTAGTTACGATATATTCTCTAACCTGTTCTGTGCTCCCCCAGCCGTTGAGGTAATTGGCCACCGCATCCAAATGCTCGAAATAATCAGCCTCCGTCATGGGAAAAGATGCCTGTTCTAGATATTTCCACATAACTTGCACAAAAATCTTGCCCCGCGTTCGCCGCAATCTGATATCGTAAGACTTTCCCCATTTTTCTAGCAGTAGCTGGTGTAAATCCTTGCCCGTCATGGTTGCTCCTGAGTTAATCCATTAAACAATAAAAGACAAAGTTCAAAAAATGTAATAATACTCTAATAAAGGCTGGAAGGCGCATTCTTAAAAGGAATTTTCGCGGCCTAAAATTTGTGCGAGCAGATTAACGGCAATTATCCTCCTTCCTCTGCACGTACAAGTTCGCTAACAGCTAACAAACAAACGTAACTTAAAACCGTAAAGGCAGGTCATGGCTCAATCTTCTGCTGGAAATCCCGATGTTCCCGATATGGGGCGTCGCCAATTTATGAATTTGCTGACGTTCGGTACAGTCACAGGTGTGGCACTGGGCGCACTCTATCCCGTTGTCCAATATTTTGTTCCTCCGTCGAGTGGGGCAGTTGGCGGCGGAGTGACAGCTAAAGATGCCTTGGGTAACGACATCATCGTTAGCGAATATTTGACTTCGCACCCTGCGGGCGATCGCACCTTAGCCCAAGGCCTCAAAGGCGACCCCACCTATGTTGTGGTGAAAGAAGACTTATCTATCGCCGACTACGGCATCAATGCAGTCTGCACTCACTTGGGTTGCGTCGTGCCTTGGAATGTTAGCGAAAACAAGTTTATCTGTCCTTGCCACGGTTCTCAATACAACAATGAGGGCAAAGTGGTGCGCGGCCCCGCGCCTTTGTCTCTGGCCCTGGCCCACGCCACTGTCGCAGATGACAAGATCGCTTTTACAACTTGGAAAGAAACTGATTTCCGCACCGGCGAAGCACCTTGGTGGTCTTAAACTATTTTGGATTTTAGATTTGAGATTTTAGATTGGGGGTGAATGGTGAAAACCACAGATAAGTGCATCCCTAAAGCAGTCTAATAATCCAAAATCCAAAATCCAAAATCCAAAATCCAAAATCCAAAATCCAAAATTGTCTGACCTTTGAGATTGAATACTCTAATGCCACAAACTAACTTATCTGCGATATTTCGCCGCAGTGCCAGGACGATCGCGAAAACTGCCTTAATTGCGATCGTAGCCGCAGGATTTTTCCTCACCAGCGACATCGCACTTCCCCAAGCAGCATTTGCTTACCCTTTCTGGGCTCAGCAAACAGCACCCGCTACTCCCCGCGAAGCAACAGGCCGCATTGTTTGCGCTAACTGTCACCTCGGTGCAAAACCGACTGAAGTTGAAGTACCGCAATCTGTTTTGCCAGATACGGTCTTTGAAGCTATTGTCAAAGTTCCCTACGATACTAACGTTCAACAAGTTGGCGGCGACGGCAGCAAAAGCGGCTTGAATGTAGGCGCTGTAGTGATGTTGCCCGAGGGTTTCAAAATTGCTCCCGCTGACAGAATTCCTGAAGAAATGAAGGAAAAAGTCGGCGATCTTTACTTCCAACCTTACAGCGAAACCCAAGAAAATATTGTTTTAGTGGGCCCAGTACCGGGAGAACAGTACAAAGAATTGGTATTCCCAGTTTTGTCGCCGAATCCGGAAACTGACAAGTCCGTTCACTACGGCAAATACCAAATTTATGTTGGTGGGAACCGCGGTCGTGGTCAGGTTTATCCTACTGGCGAAAAGAGCAATAATACTGTTTACAATGCTTCTGTAGCTGGCACCATTTCTAAGATTTCTCAACCAGAAGCTGGCGGTTATGAAGTGAAAATTCAACCTGCAGAAGGTGCAGCCGTTGTTGATACAATTCCTGCCGGCCCCGAACTGATTGTTTCCGAAGGACAAACAGTTGCAGCAGGCGAACTTTTGACGAGCAATCCTAATGTGGGCGGCTTCGGTCAAAAAGATGTGGAGATTGTGCTGCAAAGTGCCGATCGAGTTAAAGGATTGATGGCTTTTGTGGCTATAACCATGCTGGCTCAAATCATGCTGGTTCTCAAGAAGAAACAGGTCGAAAAAGTTCAAGCTGCTGAAATGAATTTCTAAACGCGGCTGTAATTAGTTGGGTAAGGTGTTTTATGCACACCCAACTATTAGGTAAGTAGGGCGGGTATTCCCCGCCTTATTCTTTGATAAATAACCAGTAAAATAATGTTAATTGATGAGAAGATAGTTGAAGTAGGCTCGCTGAAATGGTTTTATCGGGAAACAAATCCGGTTAACGAAACTGGTAAACTGCCCGTACTGCTGCTGCACGGTTTGCCGTCCCAGAGTTTTACCTGGACTGTAATGATGCCGGATTTGGCTGCACAGGGATTTAGATCGATCGCCCCAGATTGGGTGGGCTACGGGCGATCGACCAAACCAGACAAACGCGACTTTGCCTACACTCCCGATGCTTTTGTTGATGCCCTCGCTGGCTTTATTCAAGCTATAGAATTAGACCGATTTTACCTGGTTGTCCAAGGATTTTTAGCTTCAGCCGGCATTCAATATGCTTTACGCAATCCCGATAAAATTGAGCGTCTAGCCATCGTAAATACACCAGTTTCACCAGATATCAAGTTGCCTTGGAAAATGCAGCAGTTGGGGCTGCCTTTTATTGGCGACATGATGACGCAAGACCCGCTTTTGGTTGACCGAACTCTCGAAGGCGGCAGCCGCCAGACGATATCAGACAAAGATTTAGATGTTTACCGCCGCCCGTTTTTGAAGAGTTCGGATGCGGGTCGCTCCCTGATGAATACTGTCCGCAATATTCAATTACCGCAGTCAATGGCAGAAATTGAATCCGGCTTGAAAGGATGGACTCGACCAACTTTATTTGTCTGGGGTTTGACCGATCCTTGGCTGAGTGTTGAACCAGTTCAAAAGCTAGTCGGTTCCCTGCAAAATGCAGAGTTAGTCACACTGGAACAAGCGGGGCATTATCCTCAAGAACATTGGTCCGAAAAAGTTGGCAATGCTGTGATCACTTTTCTGCGCCGCCAGGAGGTAAAATAATATTTTGTACATAACTCTCGGTGCTAGGTCAGTGAACCAGCTCCTCACCGAGCTGCATTCCCAGCCTCTTCCTGAGAACGAGAAATCTAAAATCTAAAATCTAAAATCGATATGACTCGTCCCCGTTCAATTTTTGCCTTGATGATGGCGTTTTTGATGGCATTTCTGGTTAGTTGCAGCAGTGTCGAAGCAAAAGTTCCAACGACTTACACAGCAGCGCAGACCCAGCAAATTCAGCGCTATGTTCCTACCCTGACAGAGTTCCGATCGCGCATGGACAACCTGGGAACCCTAATTCAAAAACGGAATTGGATTGATACCAGAACTTACATTCACGGGCCTCTAGGCGACTTGCGGAACACCATGAAAACCGTCTCTGCGAGTTTGTTGCCTAGTTCTCAACAACAAGCTGTTGATTTAACTAAGAGTTTGTTTACCGAGTTGGTTAACATTGATCTTGCTGCTAAAGAGCTTGACTATGCAAAAGTCACGGTCAGCTATCAAAAAGCTGTCAATGATTTCGAGACATTCTTGCAGCTAATTCCTAAAGGTTAATAGCTTTAGGGGTTTGTAGGCTTGGCAATTGATGGGTGTCAAATTAAGACTGAAACCCATAATAAATATCGCTTGTAGTCGAGTCTAGATCCCCCCTAACCCCCCTTAGTAAGGGGGGGACAAGAGTATTCAAACTCCACCTTAAAAAGGGGGGCAGAGCATTCAAAGTCCCCCTTTTTAAGGGGGATTTAGCAGGGTGGATTAATTGTCAAAAGAGTAAACCAGTGGGGCAAGGCTATTTGCTGACGATCACGCGCCAGATTTAATTGGTTTGTCTTGATGAGATAAACCGAAAAGTAATTCGCTAACATATTCAAGTTGATTG
>NZ_JAUBPR010000179.1:0-9845 GCF_036700845.1 Microcoleus sp. S13_C5 | reverse complement strand
ATTCCGGCACTGTCTTCTCCATGTGCCTCACCTTATCAGATTTTTTTGGTTTTTGCTACCCCCGTGAACTTCTACGAGAAAAAGAGTAGTGGGCTAGGTAGAAAATGGCGGTCGTATCGCCCAAGCTGTTGTCCTATTTTAGGTAGGAAGAGCAACGATATATCGGGGGCTAGGTCGGTCAGACCTTCAAGCTACAAAGGTAAAAAGACGTAAGAGGAAACTAGATTGGAAGGCATTAGAAAAGGATGTTAAAGAGAATCCCGATGACAGATTAATCGACCGAGCCAAGAAGTTTGGAACCAAACCTAGACCACGCTGGCATAAATAAGTGACCAGCTTAATCAGATGCCAGGAAACCCGACAAACTTCCAAACAAAAGGCTTAGCCATAGTGCGGTTAAAATAGTCAATAAAATCAAGAATCTGGTGCTGGAGGTTTTCAGTAGAAGTGAAACTACTGCGTTTGAGTAGCCGACGCACCAAAATCGAGAACCAACACTCAATTTGATTGAGCCAGGAAGTATGTTTGGGAATATAGACAAAGCGAATACGGTGACTCTCATCAGATAAAAAAGTGGCTCGTGTTGCCATTGATTGGAGAATGCCTGATGCACCTTTGACCCCCAAAGCCCCCTGGATTTTACAATGTTGGGCAACCAAACGTACCAGAGATTCAGATTGATGAATATTGAGTTGATCTACTAGGAAAATCCATCCGGCTTCTGGGTCAGTTTCAATTGTTTTTTTGATGTGCTCACAGAAATCTTCTTCTGTACGGGTTGTCCCAACCGTAGGCGTAATTACTTGACCCGTGGCAATATGCCAGTTGGCAATCAGTGCGACAACTCCATGACGAATATATTCAAATTCGATGCGTTCTACTCTTCCCAGCTTCATGGGTTGAGTCGGGTACGCCCTCTCCAAAGCTTGGATGCCTGTCTTTTCATCGGTACTGACCAAGTGAATACCTTTATCGAGTAATTCTTTTGTCTTCAGATGTAGAGAACAGATGTATTTGACCTGTGCTCTAAAAGCTACTGGGTCTTCTGGATTAGCGTTTAACCAGTATCGATGATGATGGGGTTGTAGAGTAGCTTCCTTTTAAAAAACGCCCCACACTGCGTGGGGAAATCTTCTCCACAATCCCTCGCTTTTTGGCTTCTTGAGCTAACTCGGTTGGTGTCCAATGGCTAACTGGGCGTTGGGATTTTTTGGGGTCTTCACAGGCTAGAGCGACAATTTGTACTACCTGTTCCACTCCGAAGAATTTGGGCGTGCCTGGACGAGGCACATCGCTCAAGATGTTCTCAATCATTTTCCTCAACTGTTTGTCACTGACCGCCTCGGCTTCTGCACTTGTTAGTTGCTCCTGAGCCTCTAGCCATCGCTGTCGCCATATCCTGACTCGCCTGGGCGTGTAATTGCAGTTGTTGACTGAGTGCTGTATTGTTCACTCCTCTAGCTGCCCCTAAAATCAGCTTTGTCCTTGTCACGAGGTTATAGGAGTTGGTGGTGCGGCTTGCTATCTGTTCCAGCAGAGCTTGTTGCCTAGTAGACAGGATAATCGGTTGAGCTTTAGGATTCGGCATTGATTGTCCAAGGCTTAAGTGACTTTTCTACGGCTGATGCTCGCACCCTCACTTTATCCCTTTTTGTTCTCTTTTTTACTGGTCACTTATTTCTGCCGCCCTGGTCTAGTGCCATATCTTAGGCCCTTAAAAAAATGAAAATCACCGAAAAAAATAACTTCGTTACGAGGAGAGAAACCGAGACTCAAGAATGAAATACTACTCTAATCTTAGATAAGTGATTAAATTATCGGGAAGTCAAAGTCGGGTTTTTCTTGATGAATCAGGATTTGAGCCGTTTCAAGATTGTGCTTAACCTGTTGCACATTTAAACTGTGATACAAGCATTACCCTTGTTTTTGATTTTGCGACTCCATTTAATTATTAATTGTCCTTCATTTAAGAGGTGGCGAGTCAAATATTATTGAAGTGTATATTCGTGGGTTACGGATTAAGTTAGAAGCAATTAACTCAAAACGCCGGCTGCATACTGTTCGGGGAGTTGGATACGTGTTGCGAGAGCAAAAGTGAGGAGAGGCGGATTTACAAATACTTGGGATATGAAGTATCGATACTGGTGAACCCCCTCCTATTATACTACCTATTTTTTTTTACAAAATATACTAGAAATCAGGCCGTTCCTGATAATCTTCCGCAGAACTCGGGTCTAATTCCCACCGACTTTCATCTCGATGTTCAAGCATCTCTGTTGTGTGCAAAATAGCCCCATCGGGCATTTCTATGCCCGCAGCGGCTCCGAGTTCGTCAACCATATCCAGGTCGGGAGTAGGCGCAGTTCCGCCCACCGATTGCTCGCCAGTGGCACTTTCTTGTTCCGCAGCAGGATCGCCATCCTCGCCACCGATTTGGGAACTGGTGGAAGAGTATTCCGCACTGCTGTCCTGCAAAATTGTTATGTCGTCTTGGCTCAATCCCGGTTGATCGATGACGCCGGTACCGTAAGATTCGGTAATTTCTTGAGGCAATTCGCTCACATTATCGCGTTCTGTTGTTGTTTTTGCGTTGCGTTTCTTTTCCTGTGCCACGATACTTGCTCCTGTTTTTTTTTGAACTCAATTAAATTTAAAATGTCCGAATTTGGCTTTAAGTGAATCGTTTTTACTAATTGCCGATGGCTATAATTAAATGGTATTGTAATTCCTATTTAAGCTGTTAGCTTCTATCCCAGGAAATATATTAATTTGGCTCAGCTATTTCATTGGGAATACAAAAAGCGATCGCCCTTTTGAAACTGGCGATCGCTTTTGAATGGGGAGGCTAATTCTATTCGGGAAAATCAGGAATTACCCATTTGGGGGGTTCCATCCGTTTCCTTCTCACGGCTTCCTCTGCTATTTCTAGCATTTTATCCAGAGAAGTATTTTCAATAAAGTTGGACGTTGCTTCTGCGTATTCCCGCTTCGGGCACTTGTCGCCCAGAACGCAGCCATTGACGCAAGCTACAGCACAATCGACAGTGTTCTCCACCATAACTTTTTTCCTTTCACGCTTCCAACAACTAATAGGCAGGTACTCGGGGTTAATTTGTCAAGAGACTGCTCTATATCTTTATTTTACTTCACAAACTGTTATCAAAGGTCGATCGCCAGGGCAAAACTGTTATAAAATCAAAGCAACCTACCTAATCTGCCGATCGTGAGCAATTTTCTGCGGCGCTTAAAACTTTTACCTTGGCGAGAAATGCTGCAAATTTCCGCCCTCGTCAACTGCATCGTGGTTGGATTGGAGTTATTTTTAGTGTGGGGTTTCACCCAATCGCGGCCAATCCGCAACGTCGTGACGCTGATTTACGGCTCCTCCCTTGAGAGATTGATCCCTTTTGCTGCTGCTGTGGGAATGGGAGCTTTAGCAGTCTACTTTTTAGAGTATTGGCAACAACAATTTTTGCTCAACCGAATTAGTTTGTGGGTTTTAGTTTTTTGCGTGCTCTTGGGTTTGGTGTTAAAGTCCTTCCTACCCATACCTCCTTTATTAGCAAGTTTATCGTACGCGGCACTAATCGGAGTTACGGTGGGAGTTTTTTGGAAGGGCCGGCCTTATTGGCGATAGTCATGCCATTTTAGATTTTAGATTTTATACCATTTTTTTAAAGATGTGATAGACTTGTGTAAAAACTAAATGAGAGCATTACAATGTCTGGTCGTCCTCATATAAAGATTACCGAATCTGTAGAAAATTTACGAGAAATCCTCAAACGGCAAAAAAGAATCCTAGCTTATAACAAAGTTCAAATGCTTTATTTATTTCAGTCAAAACAAGTAGAAACTGTGCGGGAAGTATCGACAGTTTTAGGTAAAAGTGAGGCAACAATTAATCGCTGGCTCTTTCAATATAAAGAGGGAGGTCTGGAAAATTTGTTAAAAAATAGGCAGGTTTTTGGTCGCCCAAAAAAGTTCTCAGTTGAAGTAGCAGCTTCATTGCAACAAGAGTTGAGAGACGCCGAAGGGTTTCAGAGTTATAAATAAGTTCATCTCTGGCTCTGGTTGATTAAAGGAATAGCCAGTAGTTACCCGGATGTATATTATTTAGGGAGAGGCTAATTAAAAAGTAAATTAAAAATTCCAAGACCTCGCAGTATTTCTCATAAATTTACGGCAATTAATGAATTTAAAAATAACTGGCATCAACAGATAAAAACTTTACTACACAAAGCTTTACCTCAAGTAAATAAATATAAAAAAGTCACTTATTGGTGTAGTAATGAACGATAGTTTAGGGCTGCATACAATTCGGCGACGCCTGACGCTTTCAGGTGTAAAGCCCCAAGGAAAGCATCAATGGAAATTTGAGTGTTTTTGGCTGTATGGGGCTGTATCGATCGCAAAAGAGAAAAAGTTTTTTTTGGGAGTTTGCCCATTTAGACAAAGTTGGTTTTGAAGCATATTTACAACTTTTGTCAATACAATATCCTCATGAATTACAGATCATTCAAGTAGATAACGCACGACTCTCATAATTTAAGCTCATCTGAATTACCAGACAATATCATTTTACTATTTCAGCCTGCGGCTTGTCCGTCCGTAAATCCCACAGAAAGAGTGTGGGAATATCTGAAAGATTTTTTAGCTTGGTCAGTGTTTAGTAATCTTGACGAACTCCGCATAAGAGTCCAGGAAATTTTGGTATCTTTCACCGATCGCGTCATTGGTTTTCTCACCGGATGGTCTTGGATTTTACATTCTTTATCTCCCTCACATCTTTTTAAAAAGGTATTAGGCACTCGTTAAAAGAAGAGTTTCGCTTTTTTTTGAGCCGAGTCAAAATTTAGGAGAAGGAACATTAGAACTAATTGAGTGGTTGAAAAAAGCACAACCATACTATAAAAAGAGTGTAGGGACAATAAAAAGATGGTGAGCAGGGATAGTAGGATATTTTGAGCAAAGAACAACCAACGGTATAGTAGAAGGAATTAACAACAAATTAAAGTTGTTGAAAAGGTGTGGATTTGGGTTGAGAAATTTTATTGATTTTAAAATACGTGCTTTACTTCTTTGGCATTTACCTAATAATTGAGCAGCGGTAAGTACGGCAGAACCAATTTCTCGAACCCGGGTTTCTCCAAGAAACTGGGGTTTTGAAGATGTACATTATTTTTATGAAACTACTTAGCGTCTAGTTAAAGTTGAGTGAGAAATGGGGAGCGCACTCTAAGTTTACCAGGTCGATCGCCTGATGGTCAAACTCACGTTACTACAAACAAGTTTTTACACTCTTCTTCCCGTTTATTCGAGCAATTCTACAGTGCCGAGATACCCATCAACTCGAACTTTTTGACCGTCTCGCAGGCGAGTTGTTGCTTCAGCAATATTCATGACTGCGGGAATTTTGTACTCGCGAGCGATTATTGCTCCGTGAGATAGTTGGCCGCCAACTTCGGCAATAATTGCTGTTGCTCCTAATAGCAGCGGTGCCCAACCTGCATCGGTGTAAGGAACTACTGCGATCGCATTTTCTCCTAAATCTGTGTTCGCAGTGCGGCAAATCTTGACAAAGCCTTCGACACGGCCGATACTCGCGGGAATTCCCTGGATGATATTAGTTTCCGATGTCGCAAGTTCGATCGCCCTTGTCTGAGAATTGGGCAGCAAATTGCCGTAGACTACGGGGGGAATCGGGCGATCGCGATCGGCTACCAGGCGATCGCGCCTTTCCCTAATTGTATCCTTAAACGAAACACTTGCACCGCTACGAATCCACTGCTGAATTTCCCCAAATTCCACATAAAAAATATCCCCGCTTTCCTGAAACATCTGCATTGCCAACCCGCAAGCTTCAATCTCCAAAAAAGTCCACCGTAAATGAGCCAACAACCGCGCGTAAATTTCGCTAATTTCGTTTTTTACAAGCGCTCTTTCTTCACATTTATCTAATCGCCACTTCAGCGAAAAAGTTAATCCTATTTTACGCCTCTCAACTAAATTACTTTCGGCTTTTTGAGCCATAGTTATTAGCAACTTTTGATAAATTTCCGGTTGTTCTCGCCAAGTAGGAACAGCAATATCCGTTCCCACCTCGCTCAAATATCCATAAATATCAAGCCACTTTTCAAAGTCTGCTTGTAAAGCCGGACTTTCCGCAAATCTCTGTGCTAAATGTCCTACTGAAACAGTTTCGTCAGGCTGCGAAACTGCACCTTGCCGCAATTTCTTAGCCAACTGCTGTAAAGCTCGTACAGAAGCAATTTCAGGAGCGGTGTCATTGTCCAGCAATTCATCGGAAACGCGAAAAATTGCCTTGCGAATAGCCAGCCCGATCGGCCCTAATATATTGTAGTAAGTAATCGGTTTCAGCCACTCCTGAATTTGCTCCGCTCTCTCCAACAATTCCGACAAATGTTGATAATTGGGCATTAATATTTCTTCGCTCGAACCTCTTCCTTCTTCCTTCTTCCCTCTTCCCTCTTCCTTATCCAGACTTTGCAGTGCCGGGAGGAAAATAGAAGTACGATCGCCCTTAAATTCTGCATTGAGCGCCCTTTCTCGCTGCACTAATCGCCACAAACCAGGCAAATTGGGCACAATCTTCCTCAAAGGCGGCTTGCCCATTTTTTGCCCTCTGAGCAAAAATTCCAAACCCTGCTCCGGCAATCCCATCATCCGAAAAATTTCGCCCAACAAAGTCGCATTAAAATAAGCGTGAGAACCCAGCAAAGTGGCCGTTTCATTAAAGTTTAAGCCACTGGCGCGATCGCCCAAAACCACCTTGAAAATCTCTCCCCAAACCCCGCAAGTCAGCGGGCGATTAATCGACCAAGTTAGGGGGCGAATTGCACCGGGAATCACTTCTGCTGCAATAGTGCGCGTCCAAAAAGGCTGCAAATTAGTAATTGGCCGGCTTTGCAAAATCCAAACTTTTTCCCCGTCCCAACTCCATTCAATGTCCTGCGGAATTCCGTGAAAAAATGCTTCAATAGCTTGGGCTTGTTTCACCAATTCTGCTAAAATCGATTGAGCAAGAATTGAATTACTTTTAAGTTCAGTTAATTGTTTTTCTAAGGATTCAGGTGTACTAAAATCAATTTCTAAATGAACCGGAGTACATTTTCCGCCGACAACAGCTTCGGCTCCTCCCGGTAAAGCTTCTATAATTACCTGGGAACCGCCATCTAAAGGATTGCGACTGAACATGACTCCCGCAAATTCGCTGTCAATATAAGGCTGAATTAATACAGCCATTTGGGTGTCTGGCAGTTGTCGCTGTCGGCGGTAAGCCACTGCTTCGGCAGTCCAATAAGACTGGCGACAGCGATTAATTGCATCGAGCAATTCTGCTTCAGTGAAAACAGGGCCAATGGTTTGATATTGTCCGGCCGCAGAACTCGTATCGCCATCTTCTCCCGCAGCAGAAGAGCGAACAATTATGCGATTTTGGATTTTGGATTTTAGATTTTGGATTACAGAATTACTGATTAACAGCCGATCGGCATTTTCCTCATTTCTTCTTCCTTCTCTCCTCTTCCCTCTTCCTTCTTCCTTCTTCCTTCTTCCCTCTTCCTTCGATGACAATATAAAACCAGCAGGTACGTTAAAACCAGCACGTTTCAGTTGAGACAATTTAGCAGCTTTATCGCCGCAGATTGCAGCATCTAACGAGTCATCAAGAGAAAACAATTGCTCTGATTTAGATAAAGCCATATCATCACCCTGACTGAAATTAATTGCTGCTAACAACAAAGCTAATCCTGTTGCTGCTAAAAATTCGGGTATTGATTGTCGCCACACCCAAACCCAGATAGGAGTACACAGACACCCACAACGGGAAGCAAAGAGTCTCGCCCGATCGCCCTCACCCCACCACCGCTGTGCCAAACCCCACACCAGCAGCCCCCAAATGCCCGATGATACAGCCATCGGTGGCGAAAATACCAAAAGACCCCAAACAGCGTTGGTCACCCCTCCACCTCGGGCGATCGCATATCTGCCTGCAACTAGAGGAATTAACAGGGCGATCGCGATCGCAGGTGCATCCGGGAAGCAAAATCGCCCCGCCAAAACCGGCAAAATACCCCTGGCAATTTCCGCCAACACTGCAGCAATACCCGCTAATTTACCCCCGTGAATGAAAGCAGCAGACACGCCCACATTCCCCGTACCCAGCGCCCTCAAGTCTCGGCGGGTAAACACGCGCACCGCCCATCCCGTTAGCGGTAAAGCACCCAGGCTGAAACTAGCAGCCAACAGCAATGCTATTGTCGGCAACGGCATAAAATCAGCTCTCCTATTTTCAACCTCTAAACATTATGAGGGCAATTCAGTCAATTTTTCTGTCTTCCGATATATCAACCAAACGGCATTAACACTTAAGATAATGTAAAAGTAGAGTAGATAAGGATTTAGCTTAATGATAGATATCAGCTTGACCACTCCCATAGCAGTTGTTGTTGCACCCATCAGGCGAGTAATGATTGAGCTGCTGATGCAGCAGCCCGTGCCGGAATCAAGTGTCAGCTTGACCACTCCAGTATTAGTTCTTGTTGCTGGCTTTATTGCGGCAGCTACGATCGGCTCGATCGCGTGGTACAACTCCAAGCGCCCCCCCGGCTGGGAATCCAAAGAACGCCCTGATTTTGTACCGAAAGTTGATAAAGACGATTTGATTGCTGATGTTTCTGAGTCAAAGAAGAAATAGAACAAAGCTGTTTTAGAGCGGAAAAAGGTTTGAGAGTAATAAAAATTACCCTTGCATATCTCTTTTATAGGGTGCGCTTTGGCGCGCCTTACGCTATGTAGAAAGGCTTTGAGTGAATAGTTTTAATTGACCGAAAGCACTAATGTCAAGAAAGGGAGCGCTCATCCCGCGATCGATCGCTTTCTTTACATTGATGCAATATATCATTAGATAGATTTAATCATAGAAATTTAGAAGTTGACTACAGCTTTGGAGTTCTCTTGAAATTAAGACTCTTTTGGGGGGCTGCGTTTGAGATATCTCACCACCTCTTCGTAAATTTGACTGCTAAGGCGATCGCCCCGAGGAGAATTTTCCAGTTTAATGTCATAAGTTTATGGTTTCGAGGCGCTCTCAGCCAATGCGGCTGCTTGAGGCTCTAACTTTTCTTCTACGCCTAATTCCGTCCGCTTCAAAACCAACAAGGTGATGTCATCAAACACTTTTTGAGTGCCGATATGTCGTCGTAAATCGTCAATCACCACTTGCTTGATTTCCTCAGCCGATAAATGCCAGTTTTGGGTAATGACTTCACACATCGCCTCCACGCCATATAGTTTTTTGTTAATGTCTTTTGCTTCGGGAATACCATCGGTATATAGCACTATACCATCTCCTAAGTCTAGCTCTATTGAAATGTGACTGATGAACTCAGCAATGTCATCGTCAAGAGCAATCGGAAAACCTAAATCCATCGTGTCTATTCGCTCAATTTGTCCGCCTTGTCGCACAATGATTGTTTCTTCATGCTGACCACTGATGCTGACCCATCCTTTTGAGTAATTTAAAATCGCTAGGGTGAGACTTTTCTCGGAGTTCATCCGCTGGACGTTTTTGTAGAGGGTGCGGTTGATCACATCTAGAAACCGCACCGGATCTAGTTCGCGGATCTCATTGAGGGTACGAACGGCTGTTTGCGCCATCAGCATCAAGATGCCACTTTCAAGTCCATGTCCAGTGACATCGCCGATGCCAAGAGTCACAACGCCATCGGTGTTTAAAACATCATAGTAGCAGGGTAAGCGCATCTAATTTGGTCTTTTAAAATACAGATTATTTGGTCCAAAGATGAGAGAGCAATATTTTTACA
>NZ_JAUBPR010000296.1:0-1273 GCF_036700845.1 Microcoleus sp. S13_C5 | reverse complement strand
TGCAATGAATGATGAATACATGATGCTTCTTCTCAAATCCTTTTGTCAAGACTGATTGAGATGCTCTTACCCTGCATCAGCCGTAAACTCTTGAATCCGGCGGATTGCCTGCGCCATGTCCCAAAGTGAATCATTATTCCGATCGTTCGCTTGCATAAATCACTCGATGTGTTTTCAAAATGTTCGATCGCCGATAGGGATTTTTTAACACCTTTTTGTCCACCAAATCTACAGGACGGTGAAATAAATTCTCTATCTCTTCCTGCATACCCAATAAATGAGACAGCGTGAGGCGGTGCGAGGGTTCGTAAGTAACTAATACATCAACATCACTATCAGGGCGGAAATCATCCCGCAGTACCGAGCCAAACAGGGCAAACTCGACAATGTTCCAGCGCTGGCAAAATTGTGCGACCGCATCTAAAGAAACTTTTAGGCGCTCGGTCACAACATATTCTAAATCCGATTGCAACTCAATCATGGGCGAGCTAACATCCAACGAGAGCAACTAACATCTTTTGATTGTAACATCACAAGTCTGACTGACCCTTAACATCCTGGTGGGTGCATAACAGTTTCAATGTTGGGTCATCATCATGCTTCTCCTATGCTAATGTTTGAAGAGGTTTTCACTTCGGAAAGACCTGGCATCGTTGCCCAACAGTGTGGACAAAACCCGCCAATTTTATGGTGGTGAATGTGCCGCAGTAATGGATAAGAACAACAAAGACATTCGTGCATAATCTTTTACCTCTCCGATCGATTACGGAAAAACAATTTTAGGAGCAGCCGTATGTCCCAAATAAATATAGGCAGCCGATCGCAGTACAATTTCGGAATAGAGAATCTTTTGGATGTTTAAACTAGGCGCACGTTTGGCAGCGAAGTTGTAAGCCGCGATTTCCCCATCCAAACTGAAGTCACTATTTGTCAAGTAGTGGCCATAATCGTGCATTCCCTGAAAAATAAATCCATAAATAGGATTAGGATAAACAGCAGAATCGTAACTCTCAGCGGATACCCAAAGTTGCCATTGCTTAATATCTGCAAACATCTCTTCAGCGTTCTCATAACGCATATAATCTGAAAATTTTAGATTTAAGGGCAATTGTTGGAACTCACCCATCAGCCAATCACAGAATTGGGCGATGGTTTCATCTGAAATTTCGGCTGGCTTGCTTTCGAGGTAGAGTTTGGCGGGAGCGTGTCACTTTTGCGATGAGTATAAATACTCATGAACCCCACCATGACTTTTTTACCGATCATCAGTATA
>NZ_JAUBPR010000178.1:0-9935 GCF_036700845.1 Microcoleus sp. S13_C5 | reverse complement strand
CGGCACTGTCTTCTCCATGTGCCTCACCTTATCAGATTTTTTTGGTTTTTGCTACCCCCGTGAACTTCTACCAAAAAAGACGCTCGCCCGCGCTACGTGATGATGTGCAATTTTGACGAGTTTCACATTTACGATTTCGACCTTCAGCCGGATCAGCCTGTAGACATTATATCCCTAAAGCAATTGCCCGCGCGATCGCCCGCTTTTGCCTTCATGGAATCTACTAGCCGCCGCCCCATATTCAAAAACAACCAAGTCGAGATTACCGAAAAAGCTGCTAGCAGAATGGGGATGCTACTGGAAATGCTAATTGAGCGCGGCAAAGAGCGCAAATTTGCTAAATTTAATCAGTTTCAAGCACAGCGATTTGTGTTGCAATGCGTCTTAGCAATCTTTGCCGAAGATAGGGGACTTTTGCCGCCGGCACTCTTTACTCGCTGCGTCAAAGATTGTCTGGAAGGAGCAAGTTCTTATGATGTCTTGGGCGGCTTATTTCAAGCAATGAATCAGCAGGGAGTCACGCCCGCAGGACGTTATGAAGGAGTCGAGTATTTCAACGGCGGATTATTTTCGGAAATACACCCCATTGAACTGCAACAGGGAGAGTTGAAAATATTAGAAGTTTGTGCCGAACAAAACTGGAGTCAGGTACGCCCTTCTATTTTTGGCAATATCTTTGAATCCGCTTTGAAAACAGATAAAAAACAGCGCCGCGCTTACGGGATTCACTTTACTACAGAGGGAGACATTCGCCGCATTGTTCTGCCCACAATTAGCTATTACTGGGAAGAGCGAATTAACGCGGCAAATAGCGTAGCCAAACTGCAAAATCTGCACCAAGAATTAGGTCGCTATCGCGTCCTAGATCCGGCTTGCGGTTCGGGTAATTTTCTGTATGTAGCTTATCAGGAACTTAAGCAAGTTGAAAAGTTACTTTTAGATAAGCTAAACGAGTTCGACGGTACAAGAGGTTATATGAATTTAGTCACGCCGCAGCAATTTTACGGCATGGATATTAACTCGTTTGCGGTGGAGTTGGCGCGGGTGACGCTGATGATTGGCCGCAAGGTGGCGATCGATAATTTGGGATTGAAAGAACCTTCTCTGCCTTTAGATACTTTGGATAAAAATATTGTCTGTGCTGATGCTTTATTTACTGATTGGGTGAAGGCTGACGCGATTATCGGCAATCCTCCGTTTTTAGGCGGAAAGCACATGAGGATTGCCCTGGGAGATGAATATATTGACCGCGTGTTTAAACGTTTTCCTGATGTGAAAGATTCGGTGGATTTTTGTGCTTATTGGTTTCGCATTGCTCACAATAATTTAGAACTTAATGGCAGGGCTGGTTTAGTTGCTACTAATTCAATTAGTCAAGGTAAAAGTCGTGCTGCTGCTTTAGATTATGTCGCGCAAAATGGCGGTCACATTTATGCAGCCGTTTCTACTCAGCCTTGGTCTGGGGAAGCTAAGGTTCATGTTAGTTTGATTAACTGGAGCAAGGAAAAGCCGAAAGTTTATTATTTAGATAATCTCGTGGTTTCAAGTATTAACTCTTCGCTGCAAGCTACGATTGATGTTTCTCAAGCTGCCCAGTTGTCAGCGAACTCAAACAAATGCTTTCAAGGTATAATTCCGGTGGGCATGGGATTTATCGTTACTCAACAACAGGTTAATGATTGGATTAAAGCTGATGCGAAAAATCAAGAGGTTCTTAAACTTTTTTCAATGGGTGCAAATCTCGCAAAGAATCCTAACGGTATGCCGGAACGCTGGATTATTGACTTCAATGATATGAACATTGAAGAAGCGAGTGAATATGTGCTGCCTTTTGAGTATGTGAGAGCTCATGTCAAGCTAGAACGTGATAAAAACCGCAGAGAAGTAACTAAAGTTAATTGGTGGAAATATGGCGAAAAACGACCAGCAATGAGAAAGGCGCTCGCCCTTTTATCTCACTACTTCACTGTACCGAGAGTCTCAAAATGGGCTGTATTCATTCCCGCCCCCGTTAGTTGGCTGCCAGGGGACAAATCAGTAGTTGTTGCCTCAGAAGACTTTTATATTCTCGGCATTCTCTCATCTAAAATTCACCGAATTTGGATGCACGCTCAAAAATCAACTCTCAAAGGAGATATCGCATACACCCACAATACCTGCTTTGAAACTTTCCCATTTCCCCAGACACCGACTCGTCAATCAGTAGAGGAAATTCGGGCAACGGCGGTCGAATTGCATCAATACCGCACTCAACAAATGTCCGCAAAGCAGTGGGGAATTACTCAACTTTACAACAAATTTTTTGAAGAACCAACAAGTCAACTTTATAAACTTCATGCTAAGCTCGATCGCGAAGTAATGCAAGCTTACGCATTTACTGACCGCGACGATATTTTAGCAAAAGTGCTGGAATTAAACCTAGAACTGGCAGAAAAAGAAAAACGGGGAGAACCGGTAGTTGGGCCTTGTGCCCCAACCGACTAAAAATACTAATCGCTGTTACCATAAATTTTGTAAATTTGCGTATAATCACATAGATTGTTGATAGAGATCACACACACTGTAGTCTAAAAAGAGAGATACTAGGGGAAGCGTTGAGTATTGAGGGGTGAGTTTTGAGCTAAAGATTTCAAAATTCAAAATTAAACACTCAAAACTGCTTTCGACCTTCAGCATAAGTGCATTCTGCTTTTCTTCGCTCAATTACTCCTGATTTGTTTGGGAGGAACTTCCCATGTTATTATTTAACCACAGTCAGTCCAAAAATAGCAAAGTAGAGCAAAAGCACTATGCTCAAAAACATTTGTTACAAAATTCAACTATTAATATAACTGGGCTAAAGGCAGAATGCAACCATTTGCGGATCGGTCAAAAAATTAGCTATGGCTATGCTTTAGCTATCGGTATAGCGATTTTGGGAACTGGTGCGGGACTGAGATTGGGAGACTACTTTCGCAAGCAAGCTTTAGTTCAGGTGAATGTTGCCCAACAGCAGCAGCAAATGCTGCAAAATTTGCAAAATACCGTATTTGAAGCCCGATCGCACGCGGCGAGATTGCCAGTCGTTTTGGGAAACACGGTGTGGCTGCAATACGAACAAGAGCGGTTTTTCGGGCAAATAAATCAGGCGAAAATCCTGATTTCAGAAATTGAATCTTTCGCAGGAGAAAATCCCGATAGACTAGCAACAGAAGAGGCCACATTGCAGGCTCTCTTGAAGAAATCTGCCCTCGTCATTGATTACTACGGTCAGCTAATTAAATTGCAGTTAAAAGAAGCGGAAGTTGGGAATTTGCAGCCCAACAGCCTCGAATCCGCACAGCTACAAATGTTGAGGACTAGCAGCGGTCAAGAGGCGATCGTACTAGATAACCTTGCTCAAAATTTAACTGACCTAATTTCTACAGTAGAAATTCACAAACAGCAAGGAATCCAAGCATTAGAAGAAGCTGGAAGTTTGCGAAACCGAATTATTCTCGGGAGTATGCTAATTTCAGCACTCATCGCCGTCGCGCTGGCGGACAAAACCAGCCGGGCGATCGCCCAACCCCTCGAAACCGTTACTAATGTCGCTCAGCAAGTTGCTCGCGAATCGAATTTTAACCTGCAAGTACCAGTCACAACAGACGACGAAATCGGAGTTTTAGCGATCTCTTTCAATCAATTGATTCAGCGAGTTAGCGAATATACACAAGAACTCAAACAAACTCAAGCCCAATTAATTCAGACCGAAAAAATGTCATCTCTCGGTCAAATGGTTGCAGGGATAGCCCACGAAATCAACAATCCCGTCAACTTCATCGGGGGCAACATTGACTATGCCAACCAATACATCGAAGATTTGGCAGGTTTGGTAACTCTCTATCAAGAATATTATCCCAACCCCCCAGATGCCATTCTAGAGCGCATCGAAGACATTGAACTCGAATTTCTCAGAGAAGATTTACCAAAAACCCTCTCTTCGATGAAAATGGGAGCCGATCGCATTCGCGAAATTGTCGTATCCATGCGTAATTTTTCGCGATCGGACGACGGAAAAATGAGATCGGCCGACATTCACGAAGGAATAGATAGCACCCTCGTCATTCTCAATCACCGACTCAAACAAGGTATTCAAGTTATTAAACAATACGGCAAATTGCCTGCGCTTGAGTGCTATCCCGCGCAACTGAATCAAGTATTTATGAATATTATTAGCAATGCAATAGATGCGCTGGAGGACGTGAAAAAAGAAGACAAAGATTATTCGCCAACGATTTGGATTAGCACGGAAATTACGGCAGACAATACTGTCACCGTCAAGATTCGGGATAACGGGCCCGGAATTGCGTCCGCCAGTGCCCAACAGATATTTGACCCATTTTTTACTACAAAGTCGATCGGCAAAGGTACTGGATTAGGATTGGCTATTTCCTATCAAATCCTTGCCAAGCATCAAGGCAAAATTGAGGTAAATTCTCAAATAGGACAGGGCACGGAATTTGTGATTACTTTGCCAGTTGCTGCGTAATATCACGCAGGGCGGTCGGGATGAAGATAAAAAATCGGTTCCCACCGTCGCCCCATTTCCAAAACCAGCCGACTTGCTCAACCAATTGAAGGCCCGACGTAAAAAGTCCGGGGCGAAGTTGGCAGATATAGAGGCGGTTTGAGAAATACTAGAAAACCATTAGCGCGAAAATTGAGCGAAAAACACAACGATTGGTGACAATAAATCTGAAACCGTTGAATCATATTGTTTTCGGTTGCACCGGAATGATACCGAGGACACGGGACTGCCATGTCCTCTATATCATGTCGCTCGTGCAACCGGAAACGATATCAACATTCAACAGTCAACAATCATTCCGGTGCAACCAGAATTGATATCACAAATGATTGAAATGGATGGGGGCGGAGGGACTTGAACCCACACGACCGTTTCGGGTCAACGGATTTTAAGTCCGTAGCGTCTACCATTCCGCCACGCCCCCCTGGGGTCAAGCTGCTGTGGTTTTGAGCCACTAACAGCAACAGCCTTTTATTCTACAGCCAAAACCCCAATTTACGCAACCCCTAATCAAAAAATTCCCAAAAGTCGCGCTGGATCTCCGCAAGCGGTACAATAGTTAACCAGCTAACGGAGCGTGTCAACCGACTTACCCGTGTTATTATTCCCCTAAAGCAAATCTATGTATATTACCTTACTGCTTTACGCCGTCTTGGCCGGAGCCTACCTCCTGGTAGTACCCGCGGCCACCTACGCTTACCTGAACAGCCGCTGGTACGTCGCTACCTCTTTTGAGCGCGGCTTCATGTACTTCTTGATGTTCTTCTTCTTCCCAGGTATGTTTCTCCTAGCTCCGTTTTTGAATTTTCGGCCCAAACGGCGGCAGATAGAAGCCTAAATGCGACGTATTGACGTAATTGGAATCAGTGTCGGCTTTTTTGTAGCAGGTGGGTTTGTCTACTTGCTACTGCAATTTGCCGGACTTGACAGCATGAATGCAGGGATTTGGAGTCAGTTATTTTTGGTCGCCGGCTTGATTGGCTGGCTGGTGACTTATTTATTTCGAGCACTGACTCAAAATATGACCTACAGCCAGCAATTGCAAGACTACAAAGAAGCTGTCTTGCAGAAGCAGCTCGATGAACTCACTCCTGAAGAATTAGCCAAACTTCAAGCCGAAATAGAGCAGGAAAAAGATAATTAGTCAATAGTTATTAGTTCTCAGTTATTAGTTATTAGTGAGCTATTAGTAATTAGTTATTAGCAATAAACTGTGAACTAATGACTGGGGAATAACAACTCATGAATAGTAAGATAGACGGCTAACTAATGACTGATGACTGATATCACGTTCCCTAAAATAAGCGCAATAGGTTGGTAGTGAGGACTTCAGTCCGAGGGAGTTTTATGAGGCAGGAATTCCTCACTACAAACAAATTTGATTGCGAGCGATCGAGGGGAAATTCTATGTATGATGACTGATAACCAATGACTGATGACTAATAACTAATGACTATTTCTAATTGTTTTGAAAAGTTACGCAAGAACCACGAATGTGCATTAATTCCTTTTATTACTGCTGGTGACCCAGACTTGGAGACAACGGCTAAAGCACTGCAAATTTTGGATGATAACGGTGCAGACGCGATCGAGCTTGGCGTTCCCTATTCTGACCCGCTAGCTGACGGGCCGGTGATTCAAGCCGCTGCTACAAGGGCGCTACAGCGGGGAACGCGGTTAGATACGGTGCTGGAAATGGTAGCGAAAGTTAGTCCGAATTTGCGATCGCCCATCATTCTCTTCACATACTACAACCCGATTTTGTACCGAGGTATAGAAACCTTCTTGCAGCAAATCAAAAGTGCTGGAGTTCAGGGATTGGTTGTACCAGACTTGCCCTTAGAAGAAGCAGACAGTCTCATCCAACCTGCCAACAAATTAGGGATTGAACTAACATTATTAGTTGCTCCCACAAGTCCCAAAAGTCGTATAGAAGCGATCGCTCGTCAGTCTCAAGGATTTATTTACTTAGTCAGCGTGACGGGGGTTACGGGAGTGCGCGAAGGCTTAGAAACGAGAGCAAAAGAGTTGCTGCAAGAACTCCGCACCGTCACCGACAAACCCATCGGCGTCGGGTTTGGTATATCGAAACCCGAACACGCTCGCCAAGTGAAAGAATGGGGTGCAGACGCTGCGATTGTTGGCAGTGCTTTTGTCAAACGCTTGGCCGAAGGCACTCCAGAACAGGGTTTAGAGGCGATAGGCGAATTCTGCAAGAGTTTAAAAACAGCGATTCAAAATGCTTAGCAACTGTACAGATACTTTCAGCCATTAGACAGATGTGTGCGATCGGGATAGGCCACGACAATTGCGATTAAAGACCTTGTTGTACTTGAGATCATACATCCACTGCCTTCTGGTTCCTGACCGGAAGGTTTTTTTTGAACTGAAAAGGCCAAATATCTCAACCTAGTGCGCGCACAGAGAACCAAACAGCTATCTAGGGAAACGACATTGCCTTGTCCGGTGCGGGGTGCTGCGACTTTTAATAATTGGTAGAAGATTGAGGATTATCCATTCCTTCTTCCTGATTGCTGATGTCTATCCGCTCGCAAAGCCGAAGAGCCTTCTTCCTTCTTCTTTCTTCCTTCCTCCTTCTTCCTTCTACTATAACTTGAGGAATCTAACTTGAGATAGATGAAAATCTCCTGTTTCTATTCTTATACTAAAAAAGTGTTTAAGTGTCTAATTTGGTAAGGCTAAACATCTACAAAGCCACAAGGCATTTGAGCATCTCACAATAGAAAGGAGCATTTTTATGAAGAGACTAACTGCATTTCTGAAAAAAATTCGAGCTGTACAAATTTTAACAGTGTTTCTGGCTGGCATTTTAGTATTAGTGAGTACGGCCTGCAGCAAGGGCCCTGAGATAATGGCAGGAAAAACTGATTCGAGGATAGGAAAAACGGCCGACCAAATTAGAGAAGAAGTGCCTTCAGGCGCTGTAACTTCCGAATTCAAAGGCGGCATGAACGATTACCCCGATGTCGATCCCAGAAACAAAAAGCTTACAACACAAGAAGCAAAAGCTCAGCTACTCAAAGAGGAAGCGCAGCACCGCATCGATACCAAATCTAGCAACAATGTAGGCGAAAACGTGCGGCGGGTAGGAGACGACGCGCCTGACAAACTCGGCAAAGTTGGTGACAAGGTGAAGGAGGATGCTCGCACGGCTCAGCGCAAAGCTGATAACTTTGGCGACAAAACCAAACAAGGCCTTTCTAATCTTAAAGAAAACACTCGCGAAGGCTTGCAGGGAGCAAAAGATATTGTTAAAGAAGCCACGCAGGGAGCAAAAGAAAGAGTATCAGAGGGTACTGAGTCTCTGAGATATGGTACCAGTGGCGGCCAAGAAAATATCAATGATGCAGCGCGAGATGCAAGATAGAACGCTGAAGACACCTCGGAGAATATTTGCTAGAAAGTGAATCGAGATATTGACATAACTCAACGAGTGGCAGAAACAGCGGCAGACGCGATCGACTAATCTCAAATAACGCTGTTTCCTTCTCGGGAAGCTAGATTCCGACAGGGGTTTTAACCCCTGTCGGAATCTAGGTAAAGTCAATCGATTTTAGATTTTAGATTTTAGATTTTAGATTAAAGAATTGAAGCATTTACCCCACGGATAAATTCGGGGGGCAAGTTTCATCGGATACAGGTTTTTTATTTCGGGACGGATGAATCCGGGGGCTTGTATCCTCGATGCTTTCGGTAATGTGAAGACTACTGCCTATTACTATTTGATTTGGTTTTAACCCGTGGGAGGGCTATTAGGTCGGAAGTAGAGTGGAGGGCGAGTTTCACCACAATGCAACGGCCCTGTCCTTTTCTAGGGGGGACTGGAGTGCCACTGCTTTCACGACGGATTCTTTATAATTTCTATAGATTGTATTTGGACTTTTTAAGGTACTAACTTTTTGACCGGCTTCGCGGAAATTTGGGCGATCGAGCTATATTAAATTCAATTAATTACCCCTTGTATTTTTCAAGATATGATAAGGCAGTGTTTCTACGGTATTCCGCGTTCATTGAATCGCATTTGAGATTAATAGCAGCAACTTCTACGTAAGTAAAAAGCTTTAATCCTGATCGCCAAAGTATAAAATGTTGTTCATTAACAGATCATTGGAATTTTCGATCTGGTGATCAAAAATTATGCGGTTTATGCCCTAAGATAGATACACTAAGTTTTGTCAAGCTAATGTCGGAGTTGAGGTCAGCCGATATGGACGCAACATTAGATGTAGTAGATTTGACTGCGGTAAGGCCGGGATATCGCCCGATCGCGCAATTGTACACAGATTCTCGATCGGCTATCGATCGGTTCGTTCCCGAGAAAGAGCAACCACCCGCCGCTAAAATTCTCAAACCTACCTCGTTGTGGCTGAGGATTTCCGGGACGCGGTGCTGCCAAAATCCCAAAAAGTTGCATTAGCGACCGTTAATTGTATCGGTAGAAATAGTCCTCAACCGAACAGACATTCTCGACGAACTCGAACGCAGACCGATTATTTACAAATACATTAAACCTTCCAATCTTTCAATTAATCTTGAGTGTTACCTGTTAGATGGAGGCCTAAAATTTTTAACAAAAAGAGGCCACGGATTCGGGATATATTCGAGCCGTAATCCGCCAATCGACAGGGGAAATGGAGGCCAACCTTATCTTGGGAATTTTGTTTTGATGCTAGTAACGATGATGCACGACTTTTATGATGCGCTGGCAGATTTGGCAATCTATGCAGAGGCCGCACCGGCGGAGCGCCAACAAATCCTTAAGCGCGTTGGGGCTAGTCAGAAAAAACTCAAAGAATTCGCGCACCATACGCCGATCAATTACCAGCACAAGTTCGATCTGGTTGAAGCAGAATTGCTGGGCGTTCTGGGACAGACAGCAGAAGCAATGGAACTTTATGATCGAGCTATTACCGGAGCTAAAGCTAACGAATATGTTAATGAAGAAGCTCTTGCCGGCGAACTCGCTGCTAAGTTTTACCTGTCATTAGGAAGGGAAAAAATTGCCCGACTCTACATGATAGATGCCTATGATTGCTATGTCCGCTGGGGAGATAGAGCAAAAATTGATGACTTAGAAAAACGTTATCCTCAATTATTAAAACCGATTTTAGAACCCGCAAAACTTCCAGCAAATCCATTAGAAAATTTTCCAACACCTGCGGGGCAAAATCAGTCGCTTCATCCATCCATTCATCCATCCATTCATCCGTCTGTTTCGGCGAGCGTCTCAGATTTCGGGAATTTTTCAACACTGCTAAAAGCTTGTCAAGCGCTCTCTAGTGAAAGAGAACTAGTACACCTCGGCGTAAATACACAGACTATTAGACAGCCAAGACTTTACCCTTATATGTCCACTTAAAAGGTT
>NZ_JAUBPR010000295.1:0-1276 GCF_036700845.1 Microcoleus sp. S13_C5 | reverse complement strand
TGCTTGTTTATCCCACCCAACATGATGATGCCTCTAAATTCCCTTGTCAATAGCGTTTGAGATGCGCTTACCCTGCCATTACATCGCGATCCGTTTGACAGAATGCTGATCTGCCAAGCATTACAAAATGGTTTGACCATTGCGACAGTAGATGCAGCAGTTCGCGCCTATTCAGTCAGCGTCATGTAGGACCGCCGCCCAATTTCACCGTTACATTTTTCCCCGTTTTCATTACCCTGTATTGAAGAACAGATGAAACGCGATCGCCCACTACTTCCCTCAAACGATCGCCCTCTTTCCCTATCCTCAGAAAATAGAACAACCGCCAAGGCTCAAATCTGAGCGCCCACACCACTCTTGTTATCATTAAAATCAATGGCTGCAAAAGCGAGCTTAGATTATGCTTGCCCTCGTCTCACCATAAAAAATTCAATGGTTTGCGGGTTCTGTAGTACGCTTACCTGGAACCGGGCAAGATTATCAGAGTTTGTACGATCGCCCCGGAGACGGCTCAATTCCGCGTCTGAAGTATCGCAACCGAGAAGTGCGATCGCCCGCTGTGTAGAAATTGCTTAGCAACGCAACACCAGCCTTACTATCCGCGATTTGAAGCAACAACTAGCTAACCCATAAGCAAGGTATTTTTATGCGGTGTTATACAGACAAGCTGTCCGTTTGCTGAGGCAAGTTAATGCGGATGAGCAACGGGTGATTTTGACATTCGATCGCGCTGGAGGCGAACTCATTTATCGCTTGCGGCTGCGATCGCCAAGAGGTGTCATTTATTTGCGGTTTCGTCCTCACACGCCGGAAAAACCAGCATCAATATTGTTAAATTTATTACAGACCGAAAGATTGCAATTTCAGGAACGCTTTAGGGTGGTGGAGGGCGATCAAATTCGTCAACGTCCGCTACCGTAGTTATTGCCGGAAGCAAGTAGCTGTGGGGATTGAGGCAGGCTTTGGGTGACGATCGCTATGTGAAGCGCTATCCTAAGTTGATTGCTGAGGTGCTGTCACCTTCGACGGAAAAGTTCGATCGGGGTGATAAATTTGAGGATTATCGACAGTTGGAATCGTTAGAAGAGTATGTTTTAATCGCGCAGGATCGGATGTGGGTGGAGTGTCGCCGTCGGGTGAAAGATGCGAGTGGGGAACGTTGGGAAACGGTGGTTTATGGTGCGGGCGAACGAGTGATGTTAGCGGGACTTAAACAAATTTTAAGCCCAAACAAAGCCTAAACTGGCTTTATAAGCGGAGAATACGTCCCAATTTT
>NZ_JAUBPR010000294.1:0-1279 GCF_036700845.1 Microcoleus sp. S13_C5 | reverse complement strand
CAAATTAGTTCGTTGTCATCTTACAATTTTATTCTTGAAGCCCTATTCTATGCAGCTTCATATTAAATTGGTATCACGCTTTTGCTGTTGATAGTGATATACTCCGAACCCTAGTAATACTAAAAATGCAGGAGCATAAGAAAGAGAACCGTTGAAAACATTTGTAAACTTATTGCTGAAGTTGCTTGCAAAGAAAAATCCTACGAGCAATCCTCCTGCATATCCATATTTCATCCTAACTACTTGACGGCTATAGAGCCATAAAAACCCAAGCTGAAACAGCATAATAGGAATCACATCTAGTAATCTTGCCCATTGTGTCGCAAATGTATGAAATAGCGCACTTCCAATACCTATACTGGTGGCTAAAGTAATCAATATCCAAATACCCTTGGGTACTTTTTGCTCTCGCTGAGCCAATTGAAAAATAGCCCATGCTGCAATGAAAAAAGAAATATTAGATACAGCATTTAGTGGTTCACTCCATAAACCAGGTATGGTACGTTCGCAGTAAAGATCGATGTAATCATTCATCTCATGTCACTGTTGGGGGAGTTGAAGCCATAATACAGCAAAAGCGTTAAAGTGAACGAAAAAAACTGTCTCAAATTTAATGAATTCCCCAATTTTTCCCGATCGCCGTTTTTTAAAATATCGAATTGCCCTGCTCATCAGTATAATCGTGATTATCCCTTTAGGTTATGTGGTGAGATTTTCTCGCGGCCCTGCACCGGAATGGTTCAACGACTCTTTTGGGAGCATAGCTTATGAGCTATTTTGGATTTTGCTGGTAGTTCTGATATTGCCGCGATTTTCGCAAATTAGGGCGGCTGTAGCTGTGTGTCTAGCTACCTGCGGAGTAGAGTTTCTCCAACTGTGGACACCTCCGTTTTTACAAGCAATGCGAGCTACTTTACCCGGAAGGCTGATTTTGGGAAATCACTTTACTTGGTCAGATTTTATCTCTTATTTTGTGGGGAGTTTTTTAGGTTGGTTGTGGGTGCGATGGCTTCATTTCACTTGCTTCCGCTTGTAAGTTGTACTGCATTTAAATTGTATATTTCCATGACTAGAGCCAAAATCGTCAAATCCTCTCCCCATCAGCTCCTCTAACACCATAGACAATCTAGATGCACAAAAGCTTAATGATATGGTTGCGGTTATTTTCACTTTAGCTAAGCGATCGGGTTAACTTAGAATTGAGGTAGAAGTTCACGGGGGTAGCAAAAACCAAAAAAATCTGATAAGGTGAGGCACATGGAGAAGACAGTGCCGGAAT
>NZ_JAUBPR010000293.1:0-1280 GCF_036700845.1 Microcoleus sp. S13_C5 | reverse complement strand
CCAGATGAATATCCATAGGGTAGAAATCAAGTAGTGGTATCTCATTATACGGTTTTCACCAAAAACCCAGAAGAACCCTCATTCGGTTTAAGAATACATACCCTTCAAAGCAACTGGCGGATAGTTTGGCTCCAAACTCTACATTTTTTCCGGCTTTTCCTCTGACTATCGGACGGATGTGGGGTTGGCTTAAACTTACTATTCTATCCGATATACTCTGTTTATTGTTGTCAAATAACCATTGCTGTTGGCGATAGACTTCTGTGAGGACTAGCAAAGTTTTATATTGCTTTTTATTCAAACCTTCTAGGGTCGCACCTGAATCGATTAGCTGTTCAATATGAGCCAAGTTTCTTTTGATATATTGGAGTTGTTTTTTAATTGCCTGTCTTTTTTTGTTGCGGGATGGTCTTCTTTGTTTGGCTATTAATAAGTAATTTTTTCGGGCGAGATTACGGTAGGTTCTGGGTTTTTTCGGGATTTGGTCTTTGAGCGGTTTATAGAGGATATCTATAATTTTTTCGGTGTGAACTCTGGCTCCGTTTAATAGTCCTAAGTCGGTCGGATAACTCATGTCGGCCGGGGCGCAGGTCGCATCTACGATCAACTTTCCGCGATTGGGTGACTCATTTTTGGCGTCCGAATCCTTTTTTTTTTCTGTCTTAACTGGGGTGGTGGAACACATTTTTTCGACCATTCGTTCGTTCACTTTATTAATGAGGTTGGAACTAATTCGTTGCCGAAAGTGAACTAATAGAGATGGGTCAAATGCGAGTTCATTACTATAAGCTAATTGACCGATAAAGTATTGCAAATAGGGGTTTTCCCGGATTTGTTAGACTGTTTCCCGATCGCTAATTCCCAGTTTTTCTTTGATGATTAATGCCCCCAACGCGATCCGAAAGGATTTGGCGGGTGCACCCACTTCTGTGGGGAAGTTTTTAGCATATTCTGCTTCAAATTCAGACCACGGGATAACTTCGGCCATTTTTACCCAACGGTTATCTGGTGACAAGCTTCCTCCGAAGGGCAGTTCAAATTCGGATGGGGGTTTTGGGGCAAGCTCAACTTTTCGGTACATGATCGCAGGTGGTTATGCACGGGTTTTGACCTATTTTACCTGTTTTTCACGGCGATGACTCTCGAGCGCACGATCGCATAACCCAGACCTCGTAAATCTTTTGGCTTTTATTCAGCAAGCCCTATTTAGGGTTTGCTGAATATATCGATCGCGTGTTACTTAGCCTGGGTTACGCGATCGCGCGCTCGAGAGTAAAGTG
>NZ_JAUBPR010000010.1:0-95000 GCF_036700845.1 Microcoleus sp. S13_C5 | reverse complement strand
AAAATTGGGACGTATTCTCCGCTTATAAAGCCAGTTTAGGCTTTGTTTGGGCTTAAAATTTGTTTAAGTCCCGCTAAGCCACCAATACCCGTATTTCGCAACAAACTCCGATCGGAAGGCTGAGCCCGTCGGCCTCCCACGGGTTCTGATCGAGCGAAGAGAGGGATATTGCGGCCGTTGAGACTAATAGCTTCGACCACAAATCTACTGCCGAGGTTGGTCGTTTCAAACCGGCCGATGACTGGCGTATTAGCAGGTACGATCGTATTGCCGCGATTGTCGAGAATTCCCCCTTGCAGCAATAGCACTTCCTCTCGGCTGGGCTTCGCTTGCAGCCGCAAAGCCCGATCGCCGGGGTATAGCAAACTGAGTTCCGTGCCCGCCGGCAACAAGACATTCGCCCCAGCCGCAGCCTGCAAAGGAGCATTCGATCGTCCGCGAGGAAGCGGTTCACCAAAGGTAAGCGTCCGCTGTTGGGGTGCTGCTGTCGCCGTTATTTGAGGCTCTAGGCGGGGTAGAGCAGCAGCTTGTACCCCACGGCGTTCGTCAAGGCGAACATTGACTAAAGGCACTCTCAGCGGTCGGATTTGGTCATTGGGAGTTGGTGGCTGCGAAGAATTTGTAGCTGGATTCAGCGAATTAGGAGGCTCAGGTCGATCAACCTCTGGGGCACTAATTGACCTGGAATCTGTCGGTGGCTGGTTTTGCGGTACTTGTATTGCAGGCTGGGGCTGAGTTTCGGAAGTTTCCATAATTGGAGTCGGTTCGATCGAAGGACGCAACACCCAGCGATTTTCTACACCGCTTCTTTGGAATTGAACTTTCCCCGCGCTGAAACCGACTCCAGGAGCCAAATTGACCAGAATTCTCGCCGTTCCCGGTTGAAGTTGACTCACTCCCACAGAACGCACTCTACCTTGTGGGTATAGCTGAGTTGCATCTACTCCGATCTCAGTATTGGGCAAATCCACAGCAATCTGAGACGGGTTGAGTAGAGAATATGTGGGGGTTGTTCCCTCTGGGAGAGTAATTTCTAGCTCATTTGTCGCCGGATCGAATTTCCAACTTGTCACTGTAGAAGCATTTGCTGGTTCCAGTGTTGCCGGCACTGCTGCAACTGCAGCGACGACTGCTAGACTCAGACTCAGTGACTTGATCGCAAATAATCCGGGTGCTAGAGAATTAACAGTCAATTTTTGTAAGTCTGCCCAAAATTTTCGTGGTAATTTTTTGTATGGCATGGCTGCTGGGTGAAATTTTTTATCTGAAATAGATTATGGATGGGAAAATTTTGCCTTCGGATGACGCTGAAAGTTTAACATTATTGCGATATGAAAAATTTAACTAAATGGAAATTATTGCGATCGCGCTTCGTTCTTAACAACAAGTGGTGTCAGGTTAGACAAGATGAAATAGAATTGCCAAGTGGACAAATTATAGACGACTTTTTTGTTAATGTCCGACCCAATATCGCCCTCGTATTTGCCACGACAGAGCAGCAAGAACTTGTATTTGTACGCCAATACAGGCACGGAGTAGGCGAAATTTTGCTGGAACTGCCTGCTGGATCTTTCAACCCTGCTGAAGAGAGCGGGAAATCGGCAGCAGCCAGAGAACTTGCCGAAGAAACGGGATATGTTGCTGAAGAAATTTTGGAATTAGCAACCTTATATGATAACCCGGTAAAAGACACAAATTCTATCTACATATACTTTGCTAAAAATGTCAAGGTTGCCCGCAAAATACAATTAGATATTACAGAAGATATTGAAGTCGTTTTAGTCCCCATTGCTGAAGTTTTGGTGAAAATAAAAAACCGAGAAATTTGTGTATCCGGAAGCATCGCAGCTATTTTTTTAGGATTAGATTTTTTGAATAAACAGCGGTAAGGTGCTGTGTGAATGGAACCCTACACGCTGTTTGTTGTGAGGTCGGTCTTAACGAGAAAGAGTGAGAAAATCCAGAGAAGTCAGAGAATTATGAGCTCCCAAAACCTGAGCCAAAACCTCGCCAGTCGCCGCAACTTGCAGCAGTGTGCCATTGGCAGTCGAGTTAATTTGCAAAGCCTCAAAACTCAAGCCACCAGCCAAGACAAACTTATCAGTTCCCACGGAAAAATTGAGCACAGTATCAATACCGCTATTAGCGCTTAACACAAAGCGATCATTCCCTATACCCCCAATAAAAGTATCATCTCCCCCATCGCCAAACAGCCAGTCCTCCCCTGCACCCCCATTGAGAATATCGTTATCTTTCCCTCCGTAAATAGTGTCATTACCCTGATCACCATTGAGAGTATCTTGACCTTCATTGCCATATAACAAGTCATCGCCACTACCACCATTAATACAGTCTTGCTGACCGTCAGAACCCACAGCGCCTCGCTCATTTTGCCCGCGATCGCCACTAATGGTATCGTTACCTTCATCGCCACACAAAATATCGCTGCCATCATCGCCGTAAATCAAATCATTGCCCGCATCTCCCTGTACTACATCGTCATCCTTGCCTCCACGAAGCGTATCGTTACCAAAACCCCCACTCAAAGAGTCGGAACTCTCACCCCCATTGAGAAAATCATTGCCATCTCCCCCAAATAGCAAGTCGCGGCCATCGACATCGGAGACTAACTGGTTTTGCAAGCCGCCATAAAGCGAATCGTCCCCCTCATCCCCGACAATAGTATCGGAACCGAGTTCGCCCCAAATCCTGTCGTTGTCTTTGCCACCATAAACTAAGTCATTACCTTTGCCGGCAAAAATGCTATCGTTACCGCTGCCACCGCCGATGATATCGCCGGTGTCGTTACCGAAAATTAAATCGCCTTGATCCGTGGCAACACTACTGCCAAGTTGAGTGCCGTAATCGCCGATTATGGTATCAGAACCTTGATTGCCGTAGAGAGTATCCGAGTCAGTTTCGCCAAAAATGCGATCGCCCCCTTTGCCTCCTAACAACAAATCCCGTCCGTTGCCACCTCGCAAGGTGTCGTCTTGTTGTTGGCCGTGAAGTAGGTCGTTGCCATCGCCTCCCAACAGCAAATCGAAGCCGTCGGGGTCACTGTCTAGGGAGTTGAGGAGGCCACCAAACAAAGAGTCGTCTCCGTTGTCGCCGTCAAGGGTGTCCGGGCCTTTGTCACCCCAGATCAGGTCGTTGTCGATGCCACCGTAGGCGATGTCAGGGCCTTTGCCGGAGTAAATCGTGTCGGAACCTTGGTTTCCTGCAATGGCATCGCCTGAAGACCCGCCGAAAATCAGGTCGCCGTCGTTGTCGGTCAAGTCGATGTTGTTGCCGTTGTCGCCGACTATGGTGTCGGCACCGCGATCGCCGTACAATGTGTCGGAGTTGCGATCACCAAAAATGCGATCGTCTTGTTTGCCGCCAAATACGGCATCGGTTTGTTTGCCGGCGTAAACGATGTCGTTGCCCTTACCGGAGGCGATGAAGTCTCGCTGTTGTTCGCCGAAGATGATCTCGCTGCCGCCTTCACCTATAACTGTGTCGTCGCCACCAAAGGAAAGAAACAGTTGGTTGGTTTGGTTTCCTGTTAAGGAATCGTTGCCGGGAGTCCCGATGCTGGTGTTTTGGATGTTGATGAGTTGGGCGGCGTTGGAGTCGAAGTTGAGTATTTGTGAAGGCTGGGGTGGGATAAATGTGATCAGAGGGGGCTCAGGTAGGGGGTCGCAACCGCAACTGGTATCGGGTTCGGGTACTGGGTTGAATATGGGGGTTGCTTGCCGGGCTGGTGTTGGTGTTGGTGTTGGTTCCGCCGCTGGTGTTGGTGGTGTTGGTTCCGGGCCTGGTATCGGCGTCGGTATTGGTTCCGGGCCTGGTATCGGCGCGGGTATCGGCGTCGGTATTGGTTCCGGGCCTGGTATCGGCGCGGGTGTCGGCGTCGGTATTGGTTCCGGGCCTGGTATCGGCGCGGGTGTCGGCGTTGGTATCGGCGTGGGCGTTGGTATCGGTGTCGGCGCGGGCGGGGGTGTCGGTATCGGTTCCTTAAGGGGAATGAGAGAGACAGTGGCGACTGCCGCACTGGTGGCGCCGAGGTTATCTGTAGCGCTGTAGGTGAAGTGTGCCCCTGTGAAATTGCCGGACGCCTGGAAGAACAACTGGGTAATTTGCTCGGCTGTCAGGGTTTGACCTGCCGTGACCCGCACTCCCTGGCTGGGGTCGCCCAAGAACAGCGTGCCTTCATTGGCTGGCGGCAAGGTGTTTACGGTAAAGGAAGCCACCGTCCCGTCTGGGTCGGTTCCTCCGAGTCCGGGGATGTTCACGGTTGTTTCCAGCAACAAAGCGACGCTGGAGTTGTTGGCGACGGGTGGCTGGTCGGTGGGAGGTAATAGTGCTAGCAGGGAGGCTGTAGCAGGGGCTGGACTGATGGCGCCGCGCCTGTCTGTGGCGCTGTAGGTAAAGTTGGCGGCTGCGAATTCGCTGGTTGCTTGGAAGAATAACTGGCTGATTTGACTTGTGCTAAGTTTTTGACCTGCCGTGACCCGGATTCCCTGGCTGGGGTCGCCCAAGAACAGGACGCCTTGATTTGCCGCCGGCAGGGTGTTGATCGTGAAGAATTCGATCGAGTCGTCGGGGTCTTTGGCCGTCAGCCCTGTGAGGTTGACGGTGCTGTTTGGCGCCAGTGTCTTACTGAAGTTTGTGGGTACCGGCGGGTAGTTGAACGCCAGCGACACCAGAGAAACGGTGGCGGCAGGACTGCTGCTACCGAGATTGTCCTTGCTGCTGTAGGTAAAATTAGCTCCTGTGAAATTGCCGGCCGACTGGAAGAATAAGTGCGTCATTTGCTCGGCTGTCAGGGTTTGACCTGCCGTGACGGCCACTCCCCCGGTTGCGGGGTCGCCCAAGAACAGGACGCCTTGATTTGTCGGCGGCAGGGTGCTGATGGTGAATGTAACCACTGTGCCGTCTGAGTCTGTGCCTCCGAGCCCGCTAATTTGGACAACGCTGTTGGGCGCTAGCGCAGCGTTGCTGCTGTAGGCTGATGGAAGCTTGTTGGGTGTTGACTGCGCCAGTAAAATGGCGGTGGTGACAGTGGCTCTGGACTCGGAACCGTTGTTATTGCTCGGGTCGGGGTCAAAAGTGCTCGATCGACTCTGGGAAGTATTGCTAATGGTGCCGGTCGCTGGAACGACTATTGTTACCTCGCGGTTGATGTTGCTGCCGCTAGTCAAGCTGCGAATTGTTGGGAAGGTGACAACCCCTGTCACTGGGTCGTAAGTGCCGTTATCGGAGGCGCTGACTCCCGTTAAACCGGGAATGATGCTGTCTGTAATCACTACGTTTTCAGCAGCATTCGGCCCATTGTTGGCGGTAGTTATAGTATAATTCACGGAACTACCACCAGGAGCAGATGTGAGACCGCTCTTGGACGTAACCAGGTCGGCGCGGGCTGCATTGATCGAGGTAATAACTTGCCCCCCCGCCTGACCGGGCAATGCGACTGTCGAGCCGTTGTTATTCGTCAAGTCCGGGTCAAAAGTGTCCGATCGACTCAATACAATGTTGGTGATGCTCGTCAGGGTAGGCGGCGGTACAAAAATCAGGCGGCGGGTGACGCTGCTGCCGCTGGCTAAAGTCGCGATCGCTGGGAACTCGATCGCCCCTGTGGAAGGATTGTAGGTTCCGCCATCGGACACGCTGACTCCCGTTAAGCCGGGAATCAAGCTGTCGGTGATGACTACGTTGGTCGCCGGACTCGGCCCTAAGTTGGTAGTAGTGATTGTATAAAGGAGGGTGTCTCCCACCTTGAGGCTGGCCGGAGCCGTTTTTTGGGTGACAACATCGGCCACAGCATTGATCGAGGTAATGACTTGACCCCCCGCCTCACCGGGCACTGCGACTGTCGAGCCGTTGTTGTTTGTTAAGTCCGGGTCAAAAGTGTCCGATCGACTCAATACAATGTTGGTGATGCTCGTCAGGGTAGGCGGCGGTACAAAGCTGATGGTGCGGCTCTGGTTGGTGCCGCTGGCTAAAGTCGCGATCGCTGGGAACTTGATCGCCCCTGTGGAAGGATTGTAGGTTCCGCCATCGGACACGCTGACTCCCGTTAAGCCGGGAATCAAGCTGTCGGTGATGACTACGTTGGTCGCAGGACTCGGCCCTAAGTTGGTAGTAGTGATTGTATAAAGGAGGGTGTCGTCCACCTTGATGCTGGCCGGAGCCGTTTTTTGGGTGACAACATCGGCCACAGCGTCGATCGAGGTAATGACGGTGGCGTTGGGGTTTGTACCGTTGTTGTTGGCCGGAGTGGAGTCGGGAGTTATGGAGGTACTTCTTGCCGTGTTGCTGATGGAAGTTAGGGTGGGCGGTACTGTGAAGCCGATCATCCGGGTGACTGTCTCCGCGTTGGCTATTGCCACGGGTGCGAAGGTGACAATGCCGGTCACTGGATCGTAAACGCCGCCGTTCGATGCCGTGACTCCGGTTAACCCGGGAACTATGCTGTCAGTGATGGTTACAGCTTCTGCAGGACTCGGCCCTAAGTTGACTGTGGCGATCGAATAGCTGACTGAGCTACCGGCAGTAGCACTCGTAGAGCCGGTTTTGGTGGTTGCCAGATCCGCGTTGGGCGCAATACTTGTCGTAACCGTAGAGTTAGTGAGAGTGCCGTCTTTGTTGGTTGTCGAGCCATTGTTGTTAGTGGCGATCGGATCGAAAGTCGCCGCGCTACTCCGGGCCGTATTGCTGATGGCGGAAATGGTGGCTGGGGCAATGAAACTGACGGTGCGAGTCGCAGTATCCGCATTTGCCAGCACCGTCAGTGCTGGGAAGGTGACAACCCCTGTCACGGGGTCGTAAGTGCCGCCGTCCGATAGGCTGACTCCTGTTAAACCCGGAATAATGCTGTCCGTGATGGTCACATTGGCAGCGGGGTCTGGCCCCATGTTAGTCGTAGTCAATGTGTAGGCGACGCTTGACCCTGCCGAAGTAGTCACAGGGCCACTTTTGGTAGTAACTAAATCCGCCACTGTACCGACAACTGTGGTAGACACTACACCAGGCCCCTCGATTTGCCCTGGCGCGATTACACCGCTGTTGTTGCGGAGGTCGGGGTCGAAAGTCGAGCTAGTGCTGAATGCAACGTTGGCAAAACTGCTACCGCTGGTTAAACCGGGCGGCAAATCAATTGTCAGGGTGTAAGTCAGAGTCTCACCTGCATTGAGAACCGGAATTAACGGCCAGGTGACAGCCTTGGTTTGGTTCACGTAAGTGCCGTTGTTGGAGGCATTGAGAACCGGCGGCAATCCGCCCGGAAGCAGCAGTTCTAAAGGTATTTCATCTTGAATCAGAACATTTGTAGCAGGCGCTGGCCCCTTGTTTACAGTAGTAATCGTATAGGTAATGCTGCTTCCGGGCTTGACGAACTGCGGGCCAGTCTTGATAGTGGCAACCTCAGCCGCGATACTGGGAGGATTGATAGTTTCAACTACCACGTTTTGAAGTTCGTGAATGTTGTTGGCGCCTCCTGTGGAACTGCCAAAACCAAATTTGAAAATTGGCGGTACTGGGCCATTTGCGGTGACCAAGTTGGGGATGTCGATCAATGTAGTTTCGTAGATGCCGTCGAAATTTGCATCGAAGGCAACGGTAAGGCGAGAGGGATTCACCGGATCGTTAGATGGATTCAGCGTAATTTGAACGGCTCTTTTCGCTAAATTGCGATCGCTCGTGAACGTATTGCTGAAATTAAAATTGTTGCCGGCAACAGGGCCACTAAAGTCAATGCTCGTAGGAATGTTATCGATGCCGAAGGGAACGATCGCATTTGTTAAGAACCGATAACCGTCGGCTTGATTTCCTCTAACAGTTACTGAATCAGGTCTGAAAGAACCAATAGAGGAGCCAGGAATTGGAGGTGGCTCAGGGTCAGAGCGCCCTTCTGTGGATGTTGAAAAATTGCCAAACTCGTCAAGCCCAATACCTAAATAACCTCCCTCAATACCGGGTGTACCTGTTCGTGGAGCGTAAGCCAGAGAACCGCCATAACCCCCAGTCCTTGTTGGGCTGGCAGTGCCGTCAATCAAGAAGAAACCCAGCCCGTCCCCTGGCTGAGGGCTAATAAAAGGTTGCGGAGACTCAAATTGCTGACTTGAACCGTAAGAATAAAAATCAAACTGGACTCTGAGACCGTCGGTTGAAGGAATGGGGTTGTTGTAGATGACGAAGGCTTCCCGAAGGTTTACTGCTGGAGTTAATCGCAGAGCGCCATCGCCGGGATTTGAACCGCCCAAAGCCGGAAGTACGCCGGATACTGTGCCTCCGGTAATGCCGGGGATAAGTTGATTGGCTGCGGTCACCGTGCTGCTGGGATTGAACAGTGCCCCGTTGTTTCCCCCGTAAATCCAAGGCCCCCTAACTGTGGAGTTTTTGAAAGTTTCGTTAACTAATGTGCCGAGGGCGTAAGGGTAGGCTTCGAGCACTTCTTTTTCAATGGTGATTCTCGCCTTTATTTCCCCGATCGCAAATTTTAATTCCCAGTCGCCGCCGAGTGCCGCACTCCCCGTCAAGTTGTCGGAAGCCGCAATATCTGCACCGACCATCAAGCTCAGCCGCCGCACGAAGGCCTCGCCGCTTTCCCCCGCTGCGACGCTGCACCCGAATAACAAGATATCTCCTCTCTCGCTGAGGGCTTTTCCCCACTGCTGTAACAAATGGCTGTAGGTTTCTAAGTTGTCGCTGCAGAGTTCGATCGACCCTAGCTGAACCGCCGCTTCTCGACCGTGAGAAACTATCTGAAGGCTGTCTAAATCGCTGCAGTTAGCCAGAATTCTAGTAATTTGCTCGACTCCATCCTGCGTCGAGTCCAATACAAATACCTCTGTATCGGCTGTTGCTCCTCTTGCCAAGCTGTCGCAGTTCTCTACTCTGGCATCGAGGAACAGTACATTTTTTAAAGTCCGAGTGCCCACAGACTCTGTTGCTCGCAAAAATTCTCTGTGGGGATGCCCAATTCTCGTGACGCCACGGAGTTTCTGGGACAGGAAACACTCCTCTGTTTTTACTTGTTTTATTGGTTTTTTCTGATAATAAGTTGCTGTTGTTTGGGAGTTTGCGCCCGCAATCCTTGCGGTGGAGTCACATATTTGTGGGGTGATAAAAATTGGTTTGTTGCAGATGCTTTGCATGGTCAAGTTGGCTCACGGATTGTAGATGATGTACCCATTTCCAGATGATAATTATCACCTATTGGCAAGGTTTAATTGCAGAGTAAAAGGCTCTGCTGCTTGACTTGGATCAAGAGCAAAAAGCGGATTGTGCTCAGCACAAAGCAGTGCTATATCAATGTTTGATAGCATTGCAAATATCACCGGCAGAAGGGCTGAGGATTTGGTATTTAAATCCCAATAATCTCTCGCTCGGGTGATATTTTGCCTTCGGCTTTTTTCTTTTCTGTTAGCGAGTGTATCTGTTACACAGCTCTTACATCGCGCAGTAGATAAGAACACGAGTTCTCAAAAATTTACTTGATGAGGTTTTCTGTACCTCGTCTAATGCACTTTACTTTGCAGATAAAACTCACTATTTTTAGACGTATAAACCTAGTTTGAGGGACGAAAAGACTTCTTTGCAGCCCTCGCTCCCGGTAAAAAACTCGGTTTCTTTGGTTTTGGTGTGCAAGCCCTGTTCACAATAGCAACCACACATTAATTAGGGAGTGATAGCCGTCACATAATTATGCTGGCCGTGCCCGAAGTGTTATTCAACTGAGATCTTGTACCATTCTCAATAACCCTTCCATGGGGGGGTTCTCATCCCCCGCCCATAAGAAAATTCACTTGTTGTGGAACAGGCCCGAAAGCCTATTCTTGAGAATGGTGCAACATATGAGATTCAATTGAAATCGGCATACCCTGTATCGACGAAGCGTCTTAAAAATTCTTGACTTGGAGTCGGGAGATAGCAATCTAGGTGGGAGACTGTTTCGCTACGATCGCAAAAACAGATTAGTGCCGCCCACCAGCAACTTCTCAAACTGCCAACAAGCGAGTCTTCGAGCTGGTTTCTGTTTAAGATAAATGCTCGGGACAATGTTTCGTGCAGAATTTTTCATGATGTTTTGGAGAAACTGATTAGGAGATTTGCGCCTCAGCTACTTACGATTTTTGTTGGCTAATTTTCTTAACTGCAGGAGTTACGCCTAGAAGACTAAAAACCCAATTTATTCCTAGGTTTCTCGCCACCCAACCAAAATTTATCATCTAAACTTCGTTTCTGATCGTAAGTCCTCAACTAGAAAAACACCGAACGCAATTCGCCAGTTATGGCAACTGTAACCAAGCAATAATGCTCGATTAGGGTTTAATTGCTGAGTTTGGGCGCGGGTCGTCCAAAACAAGCTTCAACAATAATCCTTACACGTAAGTACATATTAACTCATTGATTACTACATCCGCAAATAGACGTAGATATAAACACCAATACAAGCTATATCTTTTGCTCCCGTACGTCAAGAGTCCTGGCTTGGTAGTACCGACAATCTTGACAGGGCCCAGAAGGATTGACAGCGCAGCGAATGTAATTTGAGCGGGCGTTATACTCGCACGTGATATCGCCGATCGAATAACCGAGGCTTTGTATGTAAGTGCGATCGGCAGTTGGTAGTTGAGTTCGCATGGCTCTATTCGCTACCGCAAGTCTTGCCGCTGCAATTCTGTCGCGGGCTTGGCTCTGGGCAGAGCGCATCACCCACAAAGACAGCAGCGACGGAGCTAAACCTATGAAAATAATCAGGAGAGCAGTTAGCACATTTTCAGAGCTTATGTGGAGAATATTTGTTTTAATTTAGGCGATCGGCAACAAAAAATCCTCCTCGACAAGACGGTTTTAAATAAGAAAAGTTCCCGATCAAGTCTCAAACTAGGCCGCCCCTGTGTTAACCGTTAGCTCGGGAGTGAGGAGGTCGATCGCTGTTGGCGACACTTTCTTGGTAAAGCACAGCGCCAGAGTCTAACAAAGCCAGAAGCGCAGATATGATGTGATAGTATGTCAGGTCAATTACCAGCAATCAAATATGTTTGTAGTGAGGAATGCAAGTCCTGATAAAAAACTCAGAGAACTTGGATTCATCACTACAAACGCGAAATCGGTTATTTTACAGGGCTAGATAGGAGAAACCGGGTCGAGTTCCAAAACAACCAAGTCAGAACATGGGCCAGCTATTGTTTGAGGAACCCGGTTTCTCTCAAAAACCCAAACGGTTAAACCTTAGCAATATCCCCCGCTAAATCCATCAACGAACCCGCACCTTCCACCTTAGCAACATCTAACAAAGTCTTCAAAACCGAATCGGGATTCAAACTAATCGAATCAATTCCCAACTCAACCAAGAAACGAGCAAACTCAGGATAATCGCTGGGCGCTTGACCGCAAATCCCAATCTTGCGATCGTACTTCTTGGCGGCTTTAATGGCAATTGCTACCATTCGCTTGACAGCTTCATTCCGTTCGTCAAAAATGTGCGCGACTAAAGCAGAATCCCGGTCTAATCCTAATGTTAGCTGAGTTAAATCGTTAGAGCCGATCGAGAATCCGTCAAAAACTTGGGCAAATTCGTCAGCAAATATGACATTGCTCGGCAATTCGCACATCACATACACTTGCAAGCCGTTCTCGCCCTTAACTAAACCGTGTTTTGCCATCTCAGCTAACACTTTTCGTCCTTCATCCGGGGTGCGACAAAAGGGAATCATTGGAATCACATTTGTCAAGCCCATTTCGTCGCGAACTCGCTTTAATGCTTGGCATTCCAAAGCGTAAGCTTCGCGGTAATTTGGGTCGTAATAGCGAGATGCGCCGCGCCACCCGATCATCGGGTTTTCTTCCTTGGGTTCAAACTGCCGCCCTCCCAAAAGATTAGCATATTCGTTGCTCTTGAAATCGCTCATCCTCACGATGACTGGATTTGGATAAAATGCGGCGGCAATTGTGGCAATTCCGTGGGCTAGTTTGTCCGTGAAGAAATCGGGTTTGTGTTGGTAAAGTGCTGTCAGTTCTGCAATTTCTTCTTTGACTGATTCATCCACCAATTCGTCAAAGTGAATTAGTGCCAGCGGGTGTGCTTTAATGTGATTGGCAATGATGAATTCCAGTCGCGCTAAGCCTACGCCGTCGCAAGGAATTGCTGATAAACCAAAAGCTTCTTCTGGATTTCCCACATTCATTAAAATTTGAGTGCGGGTGCGGGGTAAATTCTCGATCGCAGTTTCTTGAATTTCAAAAGGAAGCAAACCGGAATAAACTTTGCCTTCATCTCCTTCCGAACAAGAAACAGTGATTTCTTGCCCGTTTTTCAAGATTTGGGTGGCCTCGCCGGTGCCGACAATGGCGGGAATTCCCATTTCTCTGGCGATGATGGCGGCGTGACAAGTGCGGCCACCGGAATTGGTGACTATCGCACTTGCTTTTTTCATAATCGGTTCCCAATCCGGGTCTGTTTTGTTGGTAACTAAAACTTCTCCTGATTGAAATTCAGCGATTCTGTGAACGTCTAAAATCACGCGGGCTTTGCCTTGTCCGATTGATTCGCCAACGGCGCGTCCTTTTGCTAAAACTGCACTGGTACCTTGCAGTTTGTAGTTTCGCAAAACTTTAGCAGACTTTTGAGATTGTACTGTTTCGGGTCGCGCTTGGACAATAAATAATTCGCCCGTATTGCCGTCTTTTGCCCACTCAATGTCCATCGGGGTATAAGTCCCGCGCACTTTAGAGTAGTGTTCTTCGATGACTACAGCCCATTTTGCTAGTTGCAGAATTTCATCATCTTGTATGGCAAATTTATTTTTTTCTGCGGCTATCACGGAGACGTTTTTGGTATATTTAGAACCGCCGATATCGTACACCATTTTGAGTGTTTTGCTGCCGAGGCGTTTGTCTAAAATCGGACGAAAACCTTGTTTTAATGTTGGTTTAAAGACGAAGTATTCGTCGGGGTTGACGGTGCCTTGGACGACGTTTTCGCCTAATCCGTAGGCGGCGGTGACTAATACGGCGTTTTTGAATCCGGTTTCGGTGTCGATGCTGAACATGACGCCGGAGGATGCTAAGTCCGATCGCACCATTTTTTGGACGCCGACTGAGAGGGCGACTTCAAAGTGATCGAAACCTCGCTGCTGGCGGTAGGAAATCGCGCGATCGGTGAATATGGAAGCAAAGCATTTGTGACAGCATTCGAGGACGCCAGCGCAAGCTTGGACGTTGAGGTAGGTTTCTTGCTGTCCGGCGAAACTGGCGTCTGGTAAGTCTTCGGCGGTGGCGGAGGAACGCACTGCTACGTCTGTACTGTCGCCGTAGCGATCGCACAATTTTTCGTAAGCATCCGCGATCGCCGCTTGTAGTTCTCGCGGAAATGGTGTGTCCAGAATCAGTGCCCGCGCTTGCTTGCCTTTTTGTCGTAGGTTCTGCAGATCTTCTACGTCTAAATCGGCAAAAATTTCGCGCAATTTTGCTTCTAAACCCGCTGACTGGATGAAGTAGCGATAAGCGTGTGCTGTAGTTGCAAATCCGTTGGGAACTCTGACTCCTTGGGCGGTTAACTGTTGAATCATTTCGCCCAAAGAAGCATTTTTACCGCCTACTAATGGGATGTCGGCGATGCCAACTTCATCAAACAACAATACTAAGGATTTTTCTTTGGGAATAAAACCGGGTTTTTGTTCAATTGCTAAATTGTCGAGCATTGCTTTTTTCCTCTCAACTTCTGCTCATTTCGGTCAAAGGACAGTAAACAAAAGACAGTTTATTGGGAATTGTAATTGGGTTACAAAAATTCTCAAATTTTTTCCTAGGCTGTATCAACCGAGTTTTCGATTGCCTCTATTTCAAGATTATCACTTTTTGGCTAAATAGCAAGGCCTGTGGAGATATTTTATTTGATTGCAAAAAGTAAAGAAATTGCAGTAATGAGTTTATGTAAGGTATTATAAAAGAAGTGGTAAAAATATGAATAGTGAAGATAGTTCCCACCGCTTTTTTTGCGTTGAGCGCTCATTGGTGTGGGGATATCGCTCGGATTGTGTTGGTAGCGGAATCCAAGGGCAAAAAAGGGTGGGGTTGGAGCGCGCGATCGGCTGAACCCGCCCAAAAACCGATACTTACTTTCCGACAGGAGTCGTGAGTCGCCCAAAATTTGAGATTCTAGTTCAATCTCCTCGATTCATCTGTGGACTAAATCTCAAATCTCAAATCTCAAATCGGGTGACAGGGGCGATCGAAAAAAAAAATAACACCCAGCAGCTTAGTTTCCTCCTGAAACCCAGGTCCTAAAAACCTTAAAAATTTTCCCTCTGATTGCGTTAGACTATTTAGATCAAAAACACAGTCGCATAGATATTAGATATTGCACCATTTTCAATAAGCCTTTTAAGGGCTGGTTAGAAGAACCCCTCCCAAGAAACTTTACTCTTTGTGAAATGGGCCGGAAAGCCCGTTCTTGAGAACCGTTCAACATCTGAGATAAAGTGCATTGTAATTGTTGAACCAAAGAGTTTTTAACGGGAAACGGCGGGATTTGTGGCTATACAATTCTTTATATGCTATAATAGTTGGCTAAACTGCCTTATGACAAAAAACAAGGTATATGATATCAGTTTTGAGCCCACCCGCAAAGCGAAACGGCTTTAAAGTTCTTCTGGTCGAAGACAATCAAGCAGAAGCCGATCTGATCGAAGAATTATTATTAGAAACAAATGTCAGTAGAACCGAACCCCAAAGGCTATCAGTAAGTTGTACCGACCGTCTCAGCAAAGCGCAGGAACTTTTGGTCAGCGAACATTTTGATGTGATTTTACTAGATCTTTCGCTGCCCGACAGCCAAGACTTAAATACAATTGTCAAAATACAAGAATATAGCCTAAATACTCCGATTGTCGTACTGACTGCCCGCAACGATGAAGAGCTTGCCGTGCAGTCAATCCAAGCCGGAGCTCAAGATTATCTAGTGAAGCGAAAAATTGACAGCCAAGTGTTAATTAGATCGCTTCGCTACGCAGTCGAGCGACAGCACAACCAAGAAGCTTTGCGAAAAAGCGAAGAAAAATATCGCTCGGTAGTCGAGAATTCTCTCGTCGGAATTGCCATTCTTGCTCCTCCGAGTGCCCCCTCAGCACCAGAAAAATGCGAGTGGTTGGAAGTGAACGATGCTTTGTGTGATTTACTGGGATACGATCACCAAGATTTTTTGCACGAGAATTGGAAGCGGTGGGTTTTTCCTGAAGACGTGCAGCCTAGTTTAGAGCAGTTAAATAAAATTTTGGCAGGGGAGAGTGAAGGCTATGTTTTAGATCAAAGATGGCACAGAAAAGACGGAAAAACAGTTTATACTAGAGTTTCCCTGCGCTGTATTCGCGCCCGGGACGGCTCGATCGACCGCCTGATTAAAGTAGTCTTAGACGTGAGTGATCGCTATCGTTACGAAGCTAAATTAAAAGCATCAGAAGAGTTTTTAAATCACACGATTAATTCTACTCCTGACCCAATTTTTGTTAAAGATGAGCAGCACAAATGGATCGTATTAAACGATGCTTTTTGCAATTTGATAGGAAAAAAACGCTCGGAACTGATTGGCCAGTCAGGATACGATTTTTTACCCCCAGCACAAGCGGCTTTTTTTTGGCAACAAGACGAGGAAGTAATGCAAAGAAGTCTTTCTCAGGAAACAGAAGAATTTTTTACAGATGGCGACGGCCAAGAACGCATTATATCTACTAAAAAAACAGTATTTAACAACGCCGACGGTCGTAAAATGTTGGTCGGAACAATGCGAGATGTGACCGAATACAAACGCCAGCAAATTGCGTTGCAGGAAAGCGAAGCTCGATTTCAAATCATGACCGACAACGTGCCGGGAATGATTTATCAATATCGGCTTTATGTAGATGGTAAAACATCTTTTACTTACGTTTCTTCAGGCAGTTGGCAGATATACAATTTAAAGCCAGAAGAAATAGAAGAAAATGCCAGTTTGGCTTTTGCAACAGTTCACCCAGACGACATCTCAGACTTGCAGCGATCGATGGCAACTTCAGCGGCAACTCAGCAAGCTTGGCAACACCAGTGGCGGCAAGTTATGGGAGATCGAGTGAAATGGCTGCAAGGCGCCTCAAAGCCAGAAAAGCAAGCCAACGGCGATATAGTTTGGGACGGTTTGGTGATGGATGTTACCGAATTGAAACAAACCCAGCAAGACCGCGATCGATTTTTTAATCTCTCGCTGGATTTACTTTGCATTGCAGGTTTTGATGGCTATTTCAAACGCTTAAACCCCGCTTGGTCAAATGTATTGGGTTATAGCAGTGATGAAATCTTAGCCAAACCTTTGATAGAATTCGTCCATCCAGAAGACCTAGAAATTACTGTAGCGGAATTAGAAAAACTTAAAAAAAGCCACCCCGTTATTAGCTTAGAAAACCGCTATCTTTGCCAAGATGGTACTTATAAATGGCTGTCGTGGACAGCATCTCCGTTTGCAGAAGAAGGTTTGATTTATGCAGTTGCTCGCGATGTTACATTTAGCAAGCAAGCTGAAGCTGAATTGCGTAAGAGTGAAGCCACCAACCGCGCTCTTTTAAATGCGATACCAGACATGATATTTCGCTGTCGGGCAGACGGCACTTTTGTAGACTTCAAGCCTGCAAAAGATTTCGAGAATATCCTACCACAAAAAGCACTAATTGGCAAAAAAGCACAAGACATATTGCCGGCTGCTTTTGCTGACAAAATCTTGTCGGGCAATCAACAAGCGATCACCACCGGCGAGATTCAAGTTGTAGAATATCAAATGCCAGTTAATGAGGAACTGTACGATTTTGAAGCTAGAATTGTTTTCTGCACGGATGACGAAATTATCGCGATCGTCCGTGACATCACCAATCGCAAACGTTTTGAGTCAAAACTCCACAGGCAAGCAGCGGCAATGGCTGCTGCTTCCGAAGGTATCGCCATATTCAGTGCCGACAAAGAGGTGATTTATTGCAACGCAGCACGACTAAAAATCTACGGTTACGACTCTCTCGAAGAAATCTTAGGTAAAAGTTGGAAAATATTCTACCAAGGTGCAGAGCTGCAAAGGTTCGAGCAAGAAGTCCTGCCGACTTTAGTGAAGAAAGGTTCTTACAGCACCGAAGCAGTAGGATGCCGTCGTGACCGCTCGGAAGTCCCTATAGATGTCTCGCTGACAATGCTGCCCGACGGGGAAATCATTTGTATTGTTCGCGATATTTCCCAAAGAAAAAAAACAGAAGCAGCACTGCGGGAAAGCCAGCGGTTCGCTCAGCAAATTGCTGGGGCAAGTCCTAATATTTTGTATGTTTGCGATTTAATTGAAAAAAAAACTATCTATGCAAACGCTTCTATATACCACATTCTCGGCTATACAGTAGAGGAGATTCAGGCAATCGGGCCGTGGATGATGTCAACTTTAATCCACCCCGAAGATTCAATCAAAATGCCTGATTATTTACAGCAAGTTGAAACAGGCAGCGAAGGGGATATCTTTGAAATTGAATACCGAATTAGGCACAAGGATGGTTCTTGGTGCTGGATGGTTAGCCGAGATACTGTATTTGCGAAAACAGCAGACGGTAAGTTAAAACAAATTCTCGGCACGGCAACTGATATTACAGAAAGCAAGCAAGCAGAAGATGAAATAAAGCTGTTGCTGGCAGCAACTCAAGCCATTAGTCAGTCAGCAGATTTTCAGAGCGCCCTCCCAGATATCCTGCGGTTGTTGTGCAATGCGATCGGCTGGGATTTTGCGGAAGCTTGGATACCGACTGCTAACGGTACTTTTTTGGAACACAGCGAAACTTGGTACGCTAGCGATCGCGATTTAGATAGGTTCGGCCGCGAAAGTAAAAAAATTAGATTCGCCGCCGGAGTGGCAGTACCTGGACGGATTTGGTCAACCAGAAAGGTAGAATGGATTGAAGATATTTCTCTAGCCGAAAATCATCTTTTTGCCCGATCGCAAATGGCGAAATCAGTCGGATTGAAAGGTTGTTTCGGAGTGCCAATTCACGCTAGCTCAAAGGTGCTGGCAGTTTTAATATTCTGCAAGCGCGGTCGCTCGATTATGGAACCGCGTATAGTAGAGTTGGTCAAGGCTGTAGCAACTCAGTTGGGCGATCATATTCAGCGCAAACAAGCCGAAGAAGAATTGCGTAAAAGTGAAGAACGCTGGCAGTTAGTTCTCAAAGGCAATCAAGACGGAATTTGGGATCTGAATCTTCAAACAAATGAAGCTTTTCGATCGGCCCGCTGGCAAGAAATTATCGGTTACGCAGACGGCGAAATCGACAGCACCAACAGCGCATGGATCGAGCGCATCCATCCAGACGATCGCTCACGAGTGCAAGCAGCGATCCAAGGTTATCTCGATCGCCAAACCCCCCATTACGCCGCCGAATACCGCTTGCAGTGCAAAGACGGTAGCTATAAGTGGGTGCTCGCCCGCGCTCAAGCAGTGTGGGACGAAGCCGGAAACCCTCTGCGGATGGTGGGTTCGATGACGGATATTAGCGATCGCAAAGCAGCAGAATTAGCTTTACTGCAGGTCACTCAAGCCGTCGAAAGTACCAGCGACGCGATCGTGATCGCCGACTTGAAAGGGCGGTCTATTTACCACAATCAAGCCTTCATTCAGCGCTACGGCTACACCGTGGAAGAACTCAATGATATTAGCGATATGACCGCGCTTTATGTCCGGCATAAAAATTACAAACAAATCTATAAAAGCCTTCGCCAAGGTCGCTCTTGGTGTGGAGAAATTGCACTGCGAACTAAGAGCGGCGAAGCAGTTACTGCTCTGGTACGAGCCGACAGTATTCAAGATGTTAATGGAAATTACATCGGCTTAATTGGAGTAATTACCGACATCACAAAGCGCAAAGAATCAGAGCTAATTTTGCGACAAAAATTAAAGCGCGAACAGTTGGTAGTAGCCATGCTGGAACGCATTAGATCTTCTCTCAATCTTGAAGAAATTCTTACCAAAAGTGTCGAAGAAGTGCGGCATTTTTTGCAAGTAGACCGGACTGTTATTTACCAATTTAATCCGGATTGGGGTGGGTTGATCGCTGTCGAGTCGGTTGCCGAAAATGTCCGACCAATTGTAGGAATGGAAATTTATGACCCCTGTTTCGGGGCAGCCTACGTTCCTCTTTACCAAGACGGTAGAATTAGAGCGATAGAAGATGTTCACAATGCCGACCTGGCCGACTGCCACTTGGCCTTGTTGACTCAGCTCGATGTGAGAGCGAATCTGGTAGTGCCGATTTTGCAAGGTGAAAACTTGTGGGGGCTGTTAATTGCTCACCACTGCACGGGCCCGCGTCCCTGGCAGCAATTCGAGGGAGAGTGTCTCAAACAATTGGGGGTGCAGTTGGCGATCGCCATTCAGCAATCGATGCTATTTGAACAAGCACAAACCGAAATTGCCGATCGCAAACTTGCAGAAGCCGCCCTGCAATTAGCTAAAGAAGCCGCCGAATCCGCCAACCGCGCTAAAAGCGACTTTCTCGCCAACATGAGCCACGAATTGCGGACGCCTTTGAACGGGATTTTGGGATACATTCAACTGCTCAAAGTCGATAAAAACTTTACCGCCGATCAGCAGGAAAGTCTTAACAACATTCACCAGTGCGGCAACCACCTGCTGATGCTGATTAATGATGTTTTAGACCTCTCAAAAATCGAAGCTAGTAAAATGGAGCTGTCACTGACAAAGGTGCATTTTTCTACTTTTGTTAAAAGTATTATTGATTTGTTCCAGATGCGCTCTGCTCAAAAAGGAATTGCCTTTAATTACGAACAGGTTTCAGCGCTGCCAGACGGCATTTTGGCAGACGAAAAAAGGTTGCGTCAAGTTTTGATTAATTTGCTCAGCAATGCCGTTAAGTTTACGAGCAGCGGCAGCGTTACATTCAAAGTCGGTTATGCAGAAAATTTCCCCGATAATTATCCTCAAACCAACTGCCAAAACTCTACTTTGAAAGCGGAAATTGCCACTCAAAATATCAATTTGGACGCCAATTTAGACGCGCCGCAAATGTCGCTCCCGCCGCTGGAAACAACAGAAGCGGGCAAGGTGATAACAGCAGAAAACATGGGCGATCGTGCCCCTACCCCTAAAATTCGCTTTCAAATCGAAGATACCGGCATTGGCATCGGGCAGAATAAATTAGAAGAAATATTTTTGCCTTTTCATCAAGTGGGCGATCATAACAATTTCGTCGAAGGTACGGGGCTGGGACTTTCCATCAGCCAAAAATTAGTCAAAATGATGGGCAGCCAAATTCGCGTCCAAAGTACCTGCGGCAAAGGCAGCATATTTTGGTTGGATCTAGACTTGCCCGCAGTCGCCCAGTGTTCGGAACTCCTCTCCCGGCAAGAAAAAAGGCGGCTTGTAGGTTTTATCGGCCCCCAGCGGAAAGTGCTAATCGTGGACGATCACGAAGTAAATCGCGCCATGTTGCACAGGTTACTTTTTCATTTAGGTTTTGAAATTGCCGAAGCTACAGACGGCGAAGACTGCTTGCACAAAGCACAGGAATTTCTACCGGATATAATTTTAATGGATTTGCTGATGCCCGTAATGGACGGTTGGGAAGCTACCAGGCGGCTGCGACAGTTGCCGGAATTAAAAGATAAGGTTATCCTTGCTTTGTCCGCTAACGTTTACGAGACTAGCAGGCAACAGAGCATACTTGCAGGTTGCGATAATTTTCTCACCAAACCGATTCAAACTAACGAGCTTTTAGAATTATTGCGCCTGCATTTGAGACTAGAATGGGTTTACGAAGAACGAGCGCAAACCAAAAAGCGGACAGATCAAACTGCAAAAGCATCTTCTGAGATTGCTGCTGCTGACTCAACGATGGTGTCTCCTGCCTCAGAGTCAGTTTTGGCGTTGTTAAGATTGGCTGCAATGGGCGATATTGAAGCTATTCTGGAAGAAACTGCTAAACTCGAACATTCTGACCCGACATTAGTGCCTTTCGTTCATCACCTGCGCCAACTTGCTAAAGGATTTCAGCTCAAGCAAATTCGAGATTTTTTGAAGCAACATTTGTCCTAAAATTGACGGTAGCTAACAGACAACTCAAAATCAGTTAAATCTCGCGCCCAGAGTACCATTCTCAATTAGGTGTTCTGGCCTCCCGCGAAGCGACAACTTAATTTGCTTGGGCGGCCCGGACTCGCAGCCGGCTCCTCAAAGGCTTATTGCAAATAGAAGCATCTAGGAAGCAACCAGGTTTCTAGAGCTGCAGAAAATTCATTCAATCCGATTTAACGTCACAACCAACAACTCAAAAATCAAAAATTTGAATGTTTCCCTTGAATATGAACGATAAGAATTCCGAAAGAAGCATCATACTAATTGTCGATGACAACCAAACAAATCTTGACGTGCTTTTCGAGTTGTTAAGGAATTACGGGTTTAAAGTATTAGTGGCTCTAGACGGCGAAAGTGCGATAGAGCAAATTGACTACATCCATCCAGACTTGATTCTTTTGGATATCATGATGCCAGGAATTGACGGTTTTGAAACTTGCCGGCGTTTGAAAGCAGAGCCGTCAACGCAAGATATTCCCATCATATTCATGAGCGCCCTTTCCGATACGCCTGATAAAGTAAAAGGCTTTCAGACAGGAGCCGTTGACTACATCACTAAGCCTTTCCAACACGAAGAAGTTTTGAGCCGGATTCAAACCCACTTGACAATCCGCAGCTTGCAGAAAAAACTAGAAGAAAAAAACCTCGAACTTGCCCACCTCAACCAAAACCTGGAAAGACTTGTTGAACAAAAAACCAAGCAATTAATAAACCAGGAAAAAACAGCCATCATCGGACGTTTGACTCAGGGCATGGTTCACAACCTCAAAAGTCCGCTGCAAGTGATCCAGACTAGCGTCGATTTGATTGAAACAAAAGCCACACAAATTCAAGAAGACTCTCTGTTTAATTATACTAAGTATATTTTTCAAGCTGTCACAAAAATCAATCAGATCATGGATACTCTGATGATGAAAAGCCGAAATGAGCAAAAGCAAGATTTGCACCCGGTGAATATCAACGATTTAGTGCAGCGAGAAATTCAGCTATTGGAAGGCAACCTGTATTTTAAAAATAAAATTAGAAAAAAATACTTTTATGACGAAGAAATTGCTAGCATTCCCTTAATTTATTCCTATCTTTCTCAAGTATTTTATAATTTAATCAATAATGCAATGGATGCTATGTGGGAAAAGAAAAGCAGAGAAATAACTATTGTGACTCGGCAAGACGACTCGAACATATACATGGATATTGCAGATACGGGATGCGGCATATCCTCTGAAGATTTGCCAAAACTTTTTGACCCTTTTTACACCTCCAAGCCACCTAAAGGCGAGGAAAAAACCGAAGGGGAACCGACAGGAACTGGCCTAGGACTTTATACTTGTATTGAACTTTTAAAACCTTTTAACGGTGAGATTGCTATTAGCAGCAATGTCGGTCAAGGCAGCGTGTTTACAGTTGTGCTGCCCAAACCTCAGAACAATGGAGCGACTCAACCGAGTTAAATTATGTCCGGTTAGACAACCATAATTAAGTTGGTAATTAGGTTGGTAGCAAGGAATGCAAATCTTGGTTACTCGCTCCAGAGAGGACTTGCATTGCTCAATACAAACCAGCGCTAATTGCGGACAATTAACCGGACACAATCTCAGAGCGTATCTTGTAAATCAACGGTAATTATCGTAGCTTAGGATTTATATATTTCTATAAAAAAATAATGCAACTTTAGGCAAGCTTTAAAGGACTATTTAAAATTTAAAGTTTCAAAGGCTATCAGCAATGCCAATCGTGATTACTCCGCGCTCTTTTGACTTGCCTCTTGCTATTCCCATGCCAAAGGTTGTAAATTAAAATAGAGTTGAGTTGCAATATTGGTAAGAGTATGATAGTTTTGGGCCACTAGGTTTGGGGCGAGGCGGAAAACTTGCAGCGAACAACTCAATTCTACAAATAAATCTGCGCGGTCTGCAAGCACACAGCCCACTCTCAAGCGTGTGGTTCAAGTTCCCCAATCATCAGCTAGGTAGCTGCATCCGCTGCTGAGGTTTTATAATTACTAAAAAATAGCAAAAGGATAGCAGTAAAAAAAATGCCACTGTACGCAAGAACCAAACTGCGATAGTCATCAGTCATTCCAAATCTCCAATCTGAAACATAAAATATAAAATGGTATGACATCTGTATTTGAGTCAACTTTAACGCCTGGTTTAAAAATTCTTTTAGTAGAAGATTGTGGCGAAGATGCAGAACTTATTCAAGAACTGCTGTCTGATCCCCAACTAGGACACTCAATTGATGTGACCAATGTAGTTCGCCTCCGGGAAGCGATAGAAATTTTAAGCGACAAAATTTTTGATGTAATTTTATTAGATCTTTCACTTCCTGACAGCCCAAAATTTAATACTTTTTTCCGACTTCAAGATTGCGGTATAAATACTCCGATCGTCATTCTGACAGCGGGCGATGACGAAGAACTGGCTGTCGAGTTAATTGCCGCCGGCGCCCAAGATTATTTGGTGAAAAGACAGCTAGACAGCCGGCTGCTGGTGCGGACGCTCAGGTGCGCGATCGCCCGCCAGAAACGGCAAGCAGAATGGCAAAAAAGTCAAGAAAAATACCAGCAGGTTGTTGGCAATATCAAAGAAGTCGTTTTTGAGACAAATACTGCTGGCAATTGGACTTTTCTTAATCCGGCTTGGACGGAAATTACCGGATTTACCGTTGATGAAAGCTTAGGGACTTCCTGTTTGAGTTACATTCATTCTGAGGATCAATACCAATATTTAAATTCGTTTAGAGGTCAGAGACCAAATCAAGAAACATCCTGTTGTTACCAAAGTCGATATATTACAAAAAATGGCGAAATTCGGTGGGTAGAAGTGCAAGAATTTTTTATTGTGGGCTGGAACGGCGAGGCGCAGGGGACGACAGGAACTATCAATGATGTTACCGATAAAATTTTAGCACTTTCCGAACTAGAAGCTAGTAAAAAGTTTTTGAATTATACAATCAATGCAGTTGCAGACCCACTTTTTGTAAAGGATGAACAGCACCGCTGGATACTGTTAAATGATGCTTTTTGCAAGCTGATAGGGAAGCAGCGCGAGGAACTGCTGGGCAAATCGGATTATGACTTTTTCCCAAAACAAGAAGCTGAGATTTTTTGGCATACTGACCAACAAGTGTTTAGGACGAGGAAAGAAAACGAGAGTGAGGAAATATTTACGGACGGCAACGGTACAAAGCACATTCTGTCTACTAAAAAAACTGTATTTGAAAATTCCGACGGCAGTAAAATTCTCGTCGGGATAATTCGAGATATCACTGAGGATAGACGCCAACAATTAGCGCAGCAAGAAAGCGAAGCTAGACTTCGGCAACTTGCTGCCAACTTGCCGGGAATAATTTATCAATTTCGTCTCTCAACCCACGGCCAAAAAAGTTTTCCTTATATTTCTTCTGGCAGTCGGTATTTATTTGAATTAGAACCCGAAAATATTCAGCAGAATCCTCAACTCCTTTTTGATTTTATTCATCCAGATGATCGTCAAAAATTTGAAGAATCTATTGCTGTTTCTGCGGCCAATATGCAGGCATGGCAGCAGGAATGGCGCGCGATTGTACCGTCGGGAAAACTTAAGTGGATGCAAGGAGTTTCGTCGAGACCGGAACGAGTTGATTGTCCGACGGAAATAGGACAGGAAGGGGATATAGTTTGGGAAGGTATGGTGCTGGATATTACTGATTTAAAACAGGCCGAAGCAGCTTTGCGGGAGAGCGAAGCCAGATTTCGATCGCTCGTTGAGAATATCCCAGGCGCTATCTGCCGCAGCTTGTATGATGCTGAGTGGACGATGGTATTTATTAGCGATGAAATTGAGGTAATTAGTGGGTATCCTGCTGGGGATTTTATTGGCAACAACGGCTTGAGTTTTGCGACTATTGTCCACGAGGCAGACAAGGAAATGGTCGATCGACAAATCAGCGCAGCAGTAGAGTCAAAACAGCCGTACAATCTAGAATACCGGATTGTTCGCGATGACGGGGCGGTGCGGTGGATGTCGGAAAGAGGTAGGCCAACTTACAATCTAGAAGGGCTAGTTTTGTGGCTCGACAGAGCGATTTTTGATATTACCGATCGCAAACAAGCCGAACTGACTCTGTGCCTGGTAACTCAAGCTGTAGACAGCGCTAGTGATGCGATCGCGATCGCAGATTTGGACGGTTATTCCGTTTATCATAATCAAGCATTTATTCAGCGCTACGGCTATACAGTTGAGGAACTAAATAATGCCGGCGGCCCAGCAGTAATGTACCCCAAATCTCAAGATTTGAGAAAGTTATTTAGGGTGCTGCGGAAAGGTTTTTCCTGGGAAAGTGAAATTGAAATTAAGAGTAAAAATGGCGCTATTATAGAAACTTTCTTGCGAGCTAACTGCATTAAAGATAGCGCTAGTCAACCGATAGGAATGATAGCCATAATTGCCGACCTCACAGAAATAAAACGCACCGAATCGGCATTAAAACTCAGTCAAGAGCGATTGCAGTTGGCGGTTTCAGGCAGCTCTTTGGGGCTGTGGGATTGGAATATAGCTACTGGCGAAACTTATTTCGACTTTTATTGGAAATCAATGCTAGGCTATGCAGAAACCGAAATTGAAAATAACCTCAAAGGTTGGGAAAGTTTGGTGCATCCAGAAGACCGAGTGAAGGTAATGGAATGTTTAAATTCCTATTTAGAAGGTGAGACTGATATCTATGAATTTGAATTTCGGATGCTCAACAAAGCGGGCAATTGGCAGTGGATTCTGGCGATGGGCAAGGTAGTCGAGTACGACGAATGGGGTGCGCCGTTGCGGATAACAGGCACTCACAAAGATATCAGTGCCCGCGTTGCAGCAGAAGCCGAAAAAACTCAGTTGATCGCATCTTTGCAACAACTTGCCGAACAGTTGCAAGCAGCGCAAAAAATAGCCCGCATCGGCAATTGGGAATTCGATAGGGGAGCAGGAGTTCTTACTTGGTCGGAAGAACTGTTTCGAGTTTACGGTCGAGAATTGAATTGGCCACCGACAATGGAAGAACTTTTAGAGCAAATTCATCCCGATGACAAAGAAAGGTTTACACAAGTTGTAGAAAAGGTCGTGACTGAAGGGACAGCTTACGACATCGACCACCGCATCTGTTTTCCATCAGGAGAAATTAGGCACATTAACGCTAAAGGAAAAGCTGTTAAAAATGAGTTTGGTCAGGTGGTGCGGCTGTTTGGCACGGCAATGGACATTAGCCATCGCAAAAAAGCAGAAATTGCTTTACAAGAAAGCGAACAGCGATTTCGAGCTGTATTTGAACAAGCGGCGATAGGCATTGTTAAAGTGTGGCCCGACGGTCAATTTTTGAATGCAAATCAAGGCTTTTGCAATATTGTCGGATACTCCGAGTTGGAACTGAAAGTGCGAAATGTTGGGGAGATTTCTCACCCCGAAGATGTAGCAGCCGATGTCGAGTCGCGCGACAGACTGTTAGCTGGGGAAATTTTTAATTATTCCATTGAAAAACGCTTTATTCGCAAAGATTGTTCATTTGTTTGGACTAATATGACTGTATCATTAGTGCGGGATGGGTTTGGGGAACCTAGCTATGTAATTGCTGTGATTGAAGATATTAGCACTCGCAAACTTGCCGAGGCTATCTTGCGCCAGCAATTAAAGCGGGAACGCCTGGTGGTAGCGATGCTGGAACGCATTCGCTCTTCTCTAAATTTAGAAGAAATCTTGACAAAAACTGTTGCTGAAGTACGGCAATTTTTGCAAACAGACCGGACAGTTATTTATCGCTTTAATCCAGATTGGAGCGGTTTTGTAACTGTCGAGTCGGTGGGAAAAAATTGGCTGGCAATTCAGGGAATAATTATTGATGATTCCTGCTTTGAAGACAGCTATGCTTCTGCTTACGAAAACGGTCGCCCTCTAGCTGTAGATGATATTTACAAAGCAGACCTTTCCGAGTGTTACATTAATTTATTAAGTCAATTTCAGGTGCGAGCTAATTTGGTAGTGCCAATTTTGCAAGGCGAGAAGTTGTGGGGGCTATTGATTGCCCACGAGTGCGCGGGCCCCCGCCACTGGCTCGAAATTGAGGTCGAGTGTCTCAAACAAATTAGCGTGCAGTTGGCGATCGCGATTCAGCAATCAATGCTGTTTGAGCAAGCAGAAAGTGAAATTGCCGATCGCAAACAAGCCGAGTCAGCTTTGCAGGAATCGGAAGCGCGAGAACGTTCAAAAGCGCTAGAGTTAGAAGCAGCTATTAACAAACTCAGAATGACTCAAGCTCAGCTCGTTCAAAATGAAAAAATGGTGAGCTTAGGTCAGTTAGTCGCGGGTGTTGCTCACGAAATTAATAACCCTGTTAGCTTTATTCACGGCAATCTAAATCCGGCTCGCAATTACACTTTAGATTTGCTGGAATTGATTAAAGTTTACCAGCATTACTGTCCTAATCCTCCACCACAAGTCAGGGAGAAAATTGATGAAATAGACTTGGATTATATTGCTGAGGATTTCCCGAAATTGTTTAATTCGATGCAAGTAGGAACCGAGCGAATTGTCGAGATTGTGAAATCGTTGCGTAATTTTTCCCGATTGGACGAGTCCGCTGGAAAGTCGGTTAACATTCACGAGGGGATTGATAGCACTTTGATGATTTTGCAAAATCGGTTAAAATCTCACAGCAGTCATGGAGAAATTCAGATAGTTAAAGATTACCAACTATTGCCACAAATTGAATGTTTTCCTGGCGAGTTGAATCAGGTATTTATGAATATTTTAATTAATGCGATCGATGCTTTGGAAGAACGGGACAAGCAGCGTTCGATCGAGGAGTGCGATCGACATCCCAGCACGATCGCTATTCGCAGTTATCAGGCTGGTGCGGGCTTCGTAGCGGTATCTATTGCAGATAACGGGCGGGGGATACCGGAGTCAGTGCGATCGAGGCTGTTTGACCCGTTTTTCACGACTAAACCTGTGGGCAAGGGCACGGGTTTGGGACTGTCGATTTCTCACTCGATTATAGTCGATCGCCACGGCGGCAGATTGAGCTGTATTTCGACACCGGGAGAGGGAGCGGAGTTTTTGATTGAAATTCCAGTGCGGCCGAATTTAACAGGTAGGAATTCAAATTTGGGGCAATAAATTAGCAATTGGTAATTGGAAATTGGGAAGCGGAAATGGGTAATATCAAATACGGTAAGATCGGAATTATACCCTGCAAGCGAGCATTATCTTTGCTCCGAGTCACTCGATCGCATCCCGCTGGCAGTGCACTCAGAAAATTATTACTCTGATGCCAAGGTCAACAATATGAGTTATGAGTTGTGAATTGTGAGTGAAAAATCAAACACGATCTTACTAATTACCCATTACCTTCAACTTTTACATAAAAATCGGGGAAGATTCCGAGTTACTGCTGGCGTGACAAATGCGATTTTTGCCTTCGGTTTTGGCTTGATAAAGGGCACTGTCAGCGCTGCGAATTAGGGTGTTGGGAGATTCCTGGGCAGAAGGAATCGCTGTCGCAATGCCGCAACTGAGGGTAACGTAGGGGCCGATCGACGATCGCGCGTGGGGCAGTTTCAAGCTGGCGATGCCGTCGCAAATTTTCCGGGCGACAACGTTTGCCCCTTGGGCGCTGGTGTTCGGCAGCACTAGGGCAAATTCTTCGCCACCGTAGCGGGCAGTCAAATCCCCAGCCCGGTTGGTGCCTCTGGCGATCGCCCCGGCAACTTGGCGCAAACAATCGTCCCCGCCCAGGTGCCCATAAAACTCGTTGTAAAGTTTAAAAAAGTCGATGTCAAACATAATTAAAGACAGCGGCAGTTCCTCTCTTGCCAATCGGCGCCACTCTAAGCTCAAAACGCGATCGAACTGGCGGCGATTGGCAATGCCAGTCAGTCCGTCAGTAGTTGCCAGTTGCTGCAATTTTTGATTGGCTATTGCTAGCTTGCGGTAAAGTTGAGATTGTTCGATCGCGATCGCCACTTGATTTGCCAAGTGCTGTAAAAAATCTATTTCCCACTGCTGCCATTCCCTGACACCGCAGCAATTGTATGCTGTCAACATTCCCCACAAACTATTGCCATTTTCTGCGATCGAATCCGGCAAACTTTTCCCCTGCGCCTGCGCTTGGTCGCTCGCCTGCTGCCAGATATAATTTTCCGCTGCATCTTGATTTTTCTCGACTTCCCAAACAGTGGCTTCTTGTGTTTCTTTTGCCGTTTCCCAATCGCCTGATTGCCAAATTGGCACGCTGATCACTGCTGCAATTTCACAATCTGTCAACAATTCTTTGCAACTGCCAGCCAAGGGGGCAGTGCTGACATCTGCTATTGCTTGTACCGACTGGGATTCGACTAAAACAAAGCATGACACCGCCAAAGCAGCACTAATATTTTGGTTTTCAATATAACCTTCTGGCAAACCGTCACCTGCGACGATCGCACCTTTTTGCTCTTCCCCGTCCAATTGAGAGACCCAATCCTGACAGCGATAAATTAAAACGCGGTCTGTTTGGAGAAATTGGCGCACTTCTGCAACGGTATTTTGGAGAATGCTTGCCGGATCTATTGACGATCGAATATGTTCGATCATTTTGCCCAACAGCCGCTGTCGGAGAGCCTGCTGCCGCAATTGTTCTTCGATTTCCTGGCGTTCGATGGCGTAATGGATTGCCCGCACCAGCAGAGTTCGGTGAAATCTTCCCTTTACCAAACAATCTTGAGCGCCCCAGCGCAATACCGACCGGGCCATATTTTCATCGTTGATATCTGTCAGCACCACAATTGGCAATGTGGGCCATCGCCCTTTCAAAACTGCGATCGCCTCGCTTCCCCTCAAGCTGTCTGACACTGACAAATCTAATAGTACGGCGTCAAACTTTTCTACTTCCAGACACCCGACTCCTCTCTCCAGAGACGTAACAGTTTGGAGGAGAAATAGAGACTCGCTGAATGACCCTAGAAGGTCTTCGATCATTGTCGGAGCTCCGAGGTCATCCTCAACCAACAAAATTTTCAGACATTGGTGACGTATTAACACAACTATAGCGTTCGGAGCGCGTCGAAGGCAACTTTTTGGTTTTGAGAGCGATACTTGCGATCGGGAGCATCTCACTTTTGCAGCCCAGCTAGAAATTGGAGTTTTGAGGCAGGAGGCAGGTGGCAAGTGGAACAAGGAAAGACGAACAAGGAAGGAGCCAGAAGAATTGTTTTTACAAATACGAGATGCCCTCTTGCGATCGGCCAATATTTCGGCTTATCAAATTCACTATACACTCAAACTATGGATTTATGCCTCCTTTAAAGCTTACATATCCGGCGGGAGTGAAACGATTTCAAACCAATACTCACATAAAGTCTTCATTACTTCAAGCAATCCTTCAAAAGTTACTGGTTTGGATATGAAAGAATTGGCTCCCAATCGGTAGCAAAGCAAGATATCTCCTCGGCGGTGGGAAGTTGTGAGCATTACAACTGGAATTTGTTGCAAATGGGGGTCAGATCTGATCGAAGTTAGTGTTTCTCGTCCGTCCAGCCTCGGCATATTCAGATCCAACAGTATCAAATCTGGCTGATGCCAATTGCTACTAGCCAAATATTGACCACGACGGTACAAGTAGTCTAGCACTTGTTCTCCATTTTCCACAAATTGGCTCGTAATGGCTAATCGAACTTCTCGCAGTGCTTCCTCCATCAAAAAGCGCGTATCCTCGTCATCGTTTGCTATTAAAAGAGTAAATTTTTTCTTTTTATAATTCACGGCTTTGCCTCACTACCAAAGTCTTTTGTGAGGTTGCGGGACTTTGAGCCGTGTCCGAGTAACTGCAAAGCATCTCTTGCCATCATCTGGTAAATCTGGCTAAAAACACTGAAATTGTGTTGCAGTAATTTACCGTTTTTCTCCATTTGCAAAGGTTTGCGAATCATGCTTGTTTCACTTGGCAGTCTGCCCGAGAACCGGCAAACTGCAAACACATCACAAATCCTTGTCCGCGAACTACTAGGGAAACTACTGCATCCCAAAGCAAGATGCTCTGGATACAGTTGAAAAAAATTAACAAGTCTTGCGTGCACCGCTGATTTATAAGTTGTATAAGAATAGAGCTAATAGATTTATATTGATAGATTTTTAGCTCGATGTCATCAGTGAATATGCTACACTTGAGCAGCATTTTTGTAAAGAATAGATAAAGATATTTAAAGCTTAAGTAAAGGACTGGTGACAATCAAGCAATTTGGTTAAAAGCCCCCGGATTCATCCGTGGAACGAGAACAAAGCTCCGAATCCTCATCACCCGCCCCCGGATTTATCAATGGGGTCGTTTTCTTCAATTATAAAATCTAAAATCTAAAATCGATTGACTTCTCCAGGCGGGCTGCTGACTTCACTTTGGTATAGGAATAGAAAAATAAAAAGTCGAGCCTCGATTGGGTTCTGATTCTACCCAAAGGCTGCCGCCGTGTCGATCGACAATTCTTTGACAAATCGCTAAACCGATACCAGTTCCCGAATACTGTTTTTGGGTGTGCAAGCGCTGAAAAATCTGAAAAATTCGCGGATGGTACTGTGAGGCAATCCCAATACCATTATCCTGCACTGAAAACACCCAGCTATCCCCCTGACGCGAAGCGTCCACCTGCACCACCGGCGCTTCACTGCTGCGGTACTTAATGGCGTTACCAATTAAATTTTGAAACAGTTGCAGCAGTTGAAAACTGTCACCTTTTACCCTTGGCAAATTTCCCCTAGTAACTGAAGCTTGATTCTCGCGGATAGCCAAATGCAAATTAGCACAAGCATCCTCAAAAACCCGATTGCAATCTATCATCTCAAAAGGTTTCTGACTGCGACCTACCCGCGAATACTCCAGCAAGTCATCAATCAGCGCCTGCATCCGCTCGCAAGAATGAACAATATTGCGGATAAATTTATTCCCTTGGGTATCAAGTTGGTTGGAAAAGCGTTTTTCTAATAGTTGAGCGTAGCCGGCAATCGTGCTCAAAGGCGCTTGCAAATCGTGAGAAGCCACGTAAGCAAACTGTTCTAGTTCGGCATTAGAACGAGTTAATTCTTGAGCGTAGCGGGTTTGAGTGTCTAAACTCTCTTGCAGCAATTCTTGTACCAACTTGCGTTCGGAAATATCCTCGATCGCACAAATCAAATACTGCAGCGTCCCCTTGACATCGCGCATTGCCGAAACAGTAACATTTGCCCAGCGCACTTCCTCATCTTTGCATAGCAAACGCTTTTCCACAGAAAAAGTTTGAATCTTCCCGGATAAGAGTAAGCGCAGGTATTCTCTGTCCGCTTCTCTGTCATCTGGGTGAGTAATTGCCTCCCAATTTTGCTGCAACAATTCGGATTGTGCATAGCGGACAATTTGACAAAAGCCGGGATTTACCCGCATAAATTTACCGCAAAGCGCGGTTTTAGCTATGCCGACTGCCGCTTGCTCGAATATCGCGCGGAAGCGTTCTTCGCTGTCTCGTAGGGCAATTTCTGCTCGTTTGCGCTCGGTAATGTTACGAAATGTTACTGCCAGACCATCGTTTAATTTCACCGCCACAATGTGCAGCCAAACAATTGTATCTCGCTCCTGTTCGTAATAAAGTTCTTGGTCTACAGTTTCTCCTGTTTCTACTACAGAAACATACAAATCAAATAACCCGTTATTGCTAACTTGGGAAACTTTGGCTAACAAATTCTTGCCAACTATGTCATTTAATAGCAGACCATAAAATTTTTCAGCGGCCGGGTTGATCAAGAGCCACTGGAAATCTACAATATTTCCCTCACTGTTGCGGACAGCAGAATAAGCCACCACACAGTCTAATGAACTATTTAATATGCTAGCAAGCAGCGACTGTGACTGTTGCAGTTGATAATTTTGTTCTTTTAATTGCTGTTGCAGTTTTTGCAAGCGGACTTGCTTGTCGATGCGCGCCAAAACTTCTTCTACTTGAAATGGTTTAGTAATATAGTCAGCGCCTCCTACCCGAAAAGCTTGTAATTTATCGTTCATTTCATCTAATACGCTTAAAAAGATCACCGGAATTTGTTCGGTTTCCGGTGTCGCTTTCAGTCTCCGACAAACTTCATAACCGTTCATTTCCGGCATTCTAATGTCGAGTAAAATTAAATCCGGGCAATGGCTGAGCGCAACATTCAACGCCAGTGGACCGCAAATAGCTCGGTAAACTTGATACCCCTGGGATGTTAGCAGTTTGGATAAGAACCGCAGATTGCTTGGTTGGTCATCAACCACCAATACTTTAATTTCGCTATTATCCATTTATTTTAAACTCGATTGAGTTAAATCCATTATCTTGTCGAGTCGGTAATCGGCAAGCAAATCTTTTAAAGCCTCAGCTAAAGTTGGATTACTTTCCCAGATGCGATCGACAAGTTGAATCGCCAGCTCTTCATTAACATCATTAGCTGCGTCATAGAGTTCCTGCACCCAACTTTGAGGCATCTGAGCCAGGAGCCCTCCGAAAAATGAATCGGGTTTTTCGTTCACACAATAACGCCGTAAAGCCCCGACTGGCAGCCGGGGCAACTCTTGATAAAGATAGCGCACTTTCAAGTAGCAAGCCATCTTATCAAAAAGTATTTGTTCTTGAAAAGGTTTCCGCACAAAATCGTCGCAACCTGCGGCGATAATTTCGCCTTTTTTTTCCTCAAAAGTGCTAGCAGTCAGAGCAATAATTACAGTTCGCCACTGAGTTGGTTTCTCTTTCGCTCTAATTTGTCGGACAGCTTCAAAACCGTCCATTACTGGCATTCGCGTATCCAGCCAAATTAAATGAGGCTGCCAACTTTCCCAAAGTTCAACCGCTTGGTAGCCATTTTCCGCTTCTCGGACTTCAAAACCAATTGGTTGCAACATCTTAACCAGCAGCAGCCGATTTTCTTGATTGTCGTCAACTGCTAAAATCCGATAAACCGGTTGATCTGCTTCTAGTGCGATCACCCGCTGCAATGTCGCCACTGTTATTTCAGACGCAATAGCGGCAAATACTCGGATATTAAATTTAAAACTGGTTCCCTCACCTAAAACACTTTTTACCCAAATATCCCCGCCCATTATCTGCACGTATTTTTTAGTAATTGTCAAACCCAATCCCGTACCATCAGCCGCTTTTTTCCCCGCTTGTGTTTGCACAAAAGCATCAAATAAAGTATCAATTTCTGCTGTTGCTATGCCAATTCCAGTGTCTTCAACTTCAAACAAAATTAACAAGGGTTCGACTGAGGTAGAGTTAGGATGACTTTCCGATTCGGCCGGCGGTGGCTGGTTGCTTTCCACGCTCACGCGCAGCCAAATACGGCCCCCCTCGTGAGTAAATTTCAGGGCATTTCCCAGCAGGTTAATTAAGCAGACGCGCAGCTTGTTTTCGTCAGTTTTTATATATTGGGGAACATTTGCCTGGACGGAAAATCTCAGTTGCATTTTTTTTGTTTCAGCTTTGATTTGAAACATTTCTTCGAGAGTGTCGAGGAGTTGATAAAGGTCAAAGCTGCGTTCATCTAAGCCAATTATCCCTGCTTCTATTTTCGACAAGTCTAAAACATCGTTAATTAGTTCCAGCAAATGTTGACCGCTGCGGTTAATAATTCGGAGATTTTCGAGATTTTCGTGGCTGAGCAAAGAGTCGCGGCTCATGACTTGGGTAAAACCCAGGATGGCGTTGAGGGGAGTCCGCAATTCGTGGCTCATGTTGGCAACGAATTGACTTTTTGCAAGCGATGCAGCGGCCGCTGCTTCTTCGGCTTTTTTGCGTTCTATTATTTCTTCTTGCAGTTCTTTATTGCGATCGAGCAATTGTTTTTTCAGTCTTTGGATAGTCAATTGGTGTTCGATTCGCGCTAAAACTTCTGCTACATGGAACGGTTTAGTGACATAATCTACGCCTCCAACTTTAAAGGCGGTTACTTTGTCCAATACTTCATCTAAAGCGCTGATAAAAATAACTGGAATTTCTGATGTCTTCGGATCTTCCTTGAGCTGTGTGCAGACTTCGTAGCCGTCCATTTCCGGCATTTTAATGTCGAGCAAAATTAAATCGGGAGAACCAGAGCGCGCGGCTCTAATTGCCATTTTCCCGTTAATTACGCCGCGGACTTTGTAGCCCCGATCGGACAGCGTTGCTGATAAAACTTGCAAATTTTCTGGAGTATCGTCAACAATTAATATGTTGCCTTTATTTTCTTCTATTTGATGGTTGGTCATCGCTCGCTATTTTTTGTTAATTTAAGAATTATTGAAATTATGAAAACTGGTTAAATAATGATTATAGCACTCCCTCCTCAATGAACTCCTTTTATATTTACAGAACTTATCCTAGTTAAAATTTGAGATGTGAGATTAAAGGGGAGCATCTCAATGAAAGCAGCCAAGCTAGAAATAGGAGTTGGGAGCCAGGAGCCAGGAGCCAGGAGGAAAGAGGAAGAAGGAAGGAGCCAGAAGAAGTGTTTTTACAAATATGAGATGCTCCCGATTAAAGAATGGGAATGACCGATGATGACCAGGGTGTCGAGCTTGGCTACAAGTAAATTAGCCGATCGCCTGCGGGGGAGTTTACAAATAGGCGATCAACCTAAATCATCAATAATCCTGAACCTGCCCCTATCCCTTCTTCTTTCCTCCTTCAACAATTTCTAAATTCCTCAATCAAATCGATAATCCGATCACATCGGAAGTTATTCGCCAAATCGGCGATCGCGCTGCGGAAACTAGCATTAATAGGAGGAATCGACAACAACAGCCGAAAAATCTCCTCGTTATCAACCGCATCTGCCGCAGAATACAATTCATCAATCCATTCAGCAGGCATAGCTTTCAAAAATGAAGTATTGAGCGTGAAAGCCAAATCAGCCGTTTCAGTTGCCGTGGAAACCTCGGCGGACAGCGCAGCATCAGAACTGAGCGAAGCTTCTCGATCGTAAACATAGCGGACTCCCAGATACTTAGCCATCTTTTCCAGAATCACTTGCTCCCGAAAAGGCTTCGCTACAAAATCATCGCAACCAGCAGACAAAATCAGCGATCGCTCCTCATCAAAAGCACTTGCAGTCAGAGCAATAATCACCGTTGCTTGACCTTTCAAATGCGCTTTAATCTGTTTAGTAGCTTCGTAACCGTCCATCACGGGCATCCGCATATCCATCCAAATCAAATGAGGTTCCCAACTTGACCACATTTCCACAGCTTGAACGCCATTTTCAGCTTCCTGCACCGCAAAGCCGAGCGATGTCAGCATTCTGACCAACAGCAAGCGGCTTTCCAGGCGATCGTCAACAGCTAAAATCCGGTATTCTGGCTGTCCGGGTTCGAGACCCACCACTCGGCGAGCTGTTTGAGCCACCTGAATTTCCACTGCATTAGGGAGCGAAACTTTAACATCAAATCTAAAAATGCTGCCGCGACCGAGGGTGCTTGTTACCGTCATCTTCCCTCCCATTAACTGAACGAACTGCTTGCTGATTGGCAAGCCCAAACCGGTTCCTTCTTGAGCCTTTTTACCGCTTTCTGTTTGGGCGAAAGGTTTAAACAAATTGTCCATTTCTTCCGCAGAAATTCCTGAACCAGTGTCTTCCACTTCAAATAGCAAAGAGCAATTCTCACTGGGCGAAATCTCGGGGTGATTTTTATTTTTCATCAGCTCATGTTTGAGTCTTAAATTAACACCACCTTCCGCAGTAAATTTAATAGCATTTCCGACGACATTTATCAATACTTGTCGCAACTTGCTTTCGTCAGTTTCTATATATTGAGGTAGATCTGGTGGGCAATCACAAATTAACTGCAACCCTTTTTTTTCGGCTTGCAGCTTCAGCATATTTTCAGTATTTTTTAGCAGTTTATGCAAGTCGAAGGTGCTGTTATTAAGTGTCACCAGGCCGACTTCAATTTTTGACATTTGTAGAATATTGTTAATTAAAACGAGCAAATGTTCCCCGCTCTGGGTAATAATTCCTAAGTATTGCTGTTGGTCGGCACCGAGGTCTGGGTCGCGGGCTAGCAGTTGGCTGAAACCGAGAATTGCGTTGAGGGGAGTTCGCAATTCGTGGCTCATATTCGAGAGAAATTCGCTTTTTGCCCTGTTCGCTCTGTCGGCTTCTTCTTTGGCTTTTTGCAGGACTATTTCAGCTTGTTTGCGTTCGGTAATATCGCTAGCCGTGCCTGTTGTGCCGATGATGTTTCCTTCAGCGTCCATGCGGGCGATCGCCTTAGTATTTATATCAATCTTTCTGCCGTCTTTTCCTAATACTATATTTTCGTACTGAAACACTGTTTTTCCCGTCAGCAAGCGCTGCTGAAGTTCCCATTTCCAGTCTATTTCTCCTGGAACCAAGAAATCGCTAAAAGAACAGCCGAGCATTTCTTCAGGCTCGTAACCGTAGATTTGTTTAACTGCTTGGTTCACAAAAGTAATTTGCCCTTGAGCATTGCAAGACCAAATAATATCTTGGGAAGTTTCAACTAAATGACGGTATTTTTCCTCGCTCTCTGCAAGGGCTATTTCTGCCAGCTTGCGTGGAGTAATGTCCATCAAAGTTGTGAATAGTTTTGTCACTTGCCCTTGTTGATTGACAACTACTTCTCCTCTGGCTTCAATGTAGCGGATGAAGCCGGCTTCGCTTATTTGTGATGGGCAATTATCCGCAGCAATTTTCGGTTCCGGGCGCAGAATTCGATATTCCAAACTGTAAGATTGCCCGCTAGCAATAGCAGTGTCGATAGTTGTTTGCCACTTTTGTCGATCGTCCGGATGCACGTATTGCGAAAACTCAGTTAGTGTTGGCGCAGGCTGGGTTGGATCGAGCCCAAAAATCCGAGATAACTCTTCCGACCAAGTAGTTGTGTTGGCAGAGAAATCGCATTCCCAATTACCGACACGGGCGATTCTTTGCGCTGCTGCTAAAGAAGCCGCTACAGATCGGAGTTTTTCTTCAGCTAATTTGCGATCGCTAATATCTTGAATCACAGAAATCACGCAGGTTTCGCCATGAATGTCAATGATTTCTGCTGACAGCAGCCCGGTTCGGAGTCCCCCTGTATTAGTGCGAAAATCAAATTCGTAGTTGAGAACAATTTTTTTTTCGTCTAACATTTTAAACAACTCCGCGCGGGCTTGTATATTTTCCCAAAAATTCAACTCAAGCGCCGTGCGATCAAGAATTTCTGCCGCCGAATAACCGATTGTCTGGCAAAAAGCCTCATTAATTTCTAAATAACGACCGTCATTAAGTCTGGTAATAGTAATCGGGTTGGGAGAAGAACGAAAAGCTTTAGCAAACTTTTCCTCAGACAAGCGCAGTTGTGCAGTCCGCTCCTCGACTAAAGTTTCCAATTCTTGATTCAGCTCTTGGAGTTGAGCATTTTTTTCGGCTAATTGCTTCTCCCTAAAATAACTGTTGATGGCTTCTTTTACCGTCAACTTCAAATCTTCGGACTGCCAAGGCTTCGATATATATCGGTACAATTTAGCATATTTAATAGTATTCGCCACTGCTTCTAGGTCTGCTTGCCCTGTCAGCATAATTTTGATAGTTTTTGGCGACATTCTGTGAATCTGCTTCAGCAATTCGTCCCCTTTGATATTCGGCATCAGATAGTCGGAAATCACTGCTACGATTTCGCAGCCCTCTGCCAGCAATTCCTCGATTAACTCTAAAGCATCTTCGCCGCCTTCAGCGGTTTCTAATAAGTGTTCTTCCCCCAGGGTTTTTTTTAACTCAATTTTCAAACTTTCAAGAATTATCGGTTCGTCATCCACACAAATAATCACAGGTTTATTGTTCATTTTTTGCCAAACCCGATTTTATAGTTTCTACTAATTCTTTACGATCCCACGGCTTGTACAAACAGCGGTGCAAGTTTGCTTGCTCTTTCACCCGTGCTATTGCTACTTCGTCGGCTTGTCCGGTCAGCATAACTTTCACAATTTTGGGATATTTTTGGTGAACCATAATCAAAAAATCATCTCCTTTAATACCTGGCATTAACCAGTCAGATACTATAACCAAAGTATCACTTTCATCTTCTTTGTGAATTTCCTCCAGAATTTCCAGAGCTTCATCTGCATTTTCTGCTACTTCATAAAGGTAAGCATCCCCAAATTCTTTTTTAAGTTGAATTTTTAAACTATTTAAGACCACAACTTCATCGTCAACGCACAGAATTACTGGTTTAGGCATAAAACTTTACTTCTATTAATTTTTAAAACTTGGGCTTTCCCCTCTTGTTTAAATTGCTCTCAAGGAATTTCGAGGGGCAAGGATATAGTAAATTTTGTTTGACCAGGCACGCTTTCTACTTGCAGTTCACCTTGGTGTTTTTCTAGAATTTTTTGAACTATATCTAATCCCAAACCACTGCCTTCCCCTGGAGGTTTAGTTGTAAAAAACGGCTCAAAAATTCTCGGCATAATTTCTGGGGGAATGCCGGGGCCACTGTCGGTAATACTGACTGATATTACGTCCGCTTGGTTTTTGACATCAATTTTTAACACTCCTTTGTTGCCCATCGCTTGTAAAGCATTGTGAACCAAATTTGTCCAAACTTGATTGAGTTCATCAGGATAGCATAGCACAGAGGGCAAGTTAGTACCATAGTTTCTGACTACTTCCACACCGTGTTTGATTTGGTAGTGGTAAAGTGTTAAAACAGTATCAATACCGTCGGTAATATTAGCCATTACTTTGGAACCCGACTGGTCGTAACGAGAGTAGCTTTTCAAAGCAAAAACGATCTTGGCTGCCCTATCTGTAGCAGTTGCAATATTTTTAGTGCTTTTTTGTACCGTAGCAAATTGGTAGGCAGTTTGTACAATGTTTCGACTTTGACTGTCTTTCAACAAAGGTAAAAAAGGTTTTACATTATTGCCGATGCCGATATCTAATAAAGTACAGGCAAGACTGGCGGCGTCGTCAATGTTTTCTGATTCTAATTGCCCCTGCAAAAGTTTCTTTAACTGACGTTTTTCTTTACTAGATAATGTATCTGTTTCTTGGCTGGACTTGTGTAGCAAAGCAAAAAAATCCTGCCGCCGTTCCGGGGATAGTTGTTGAAAAAAAATCGGCAACTGCTGCAACTGTTCCGTCCAGAAGTCGGCGATGTTCTGCACAGAAGAGCGAATCGCCCCTAGAGGAGAATTGATTTCATGAGCAACTCCGGCAATTAACTGTCCCAGGGCTGCCATTTTTTCTGATTGAATGAGTTCTTTTTGAGTCCGCTTCAGTTCTTCTAAGGTATGAGATAATTCTGCATTTTTTTGGCACAGTGCTGACTCGGCTATTTTGCGGGCGTTGATGTTGCGGGCCACCCAAATGACTGCATCTTTTGAGAACAGAGAAATGCAGGCGGAAAACCAAATTTCTCGCCCACAAACTCTTAAGCTGTAGTCAAAATTGAGAGTTTGTTGTGTTTCTAACACTTGCTGAACTAACACCCACCAATCATCCGGGTTGTCGTCGTCAAAAAAATGTTCTATGGTCAAGCTGACTATATCACAATCAGGCTCAGAAGCCGCTGCCACATTCGTTGGCAAAATTTCTATGTTCCGCTGACTGTCTAGCACGAGAACGATGTCGGTCATCGCTTCAAAAACGGCGCGGACTTTCTTTTCAGAAAAGTGCAATTTTTCTTCGAGCAATTTTCGCCCGCTAATTTGTTGCTGCAATTCTTCGTTACTTGCTGCTAGTTGAACTGTGCGGTCTAGAACTCGCTGTTCGAGTTCGGTGTTGAGGCGACGAACTTCAGCTTCAGCGGTGGTGCGGTCTTGTATTTCCTTTTTTAACTGACTGTTGGCATTAATTAATTCTAAAGTTCGCTGTTTGATTTGTTCTTCCAAATTATCATTTAAAAGTCGCAATTTTTCTTCGACTTCTGTTCTCCGCAACGCTTCTTTTTGCAATTGTTCGTTCATTTTGTTCAACTCCTGAATTTTGTCGGCAACTGTTTCCTGCAAAAGCTCGACATTTGCGTGCATTTCTACCGGATCTAAGGCCTGCAGCAGGCTAATTTCAGTCACAATTCCGGCTAAATATCCTTCCTCGTCCACCACCACCAAGCGCCGGATGCCGTGTTGCTGCATTAACTGGTGAGCCTGCCACAAGGTGGCTTTTACCTGCAACGGTATCAGCGGAAAACTCATCGCGGCGGTGACGGGAGTACGTGCAAAATCTAGTCCAGAAGCTTGGAATTTAACAATGTCGCGTTCTGTTATTATGCCCACAGGTTTCTGATTTTTGTTGTCGCTGTCAGTGCAAATGACTATGCAGCTTTTCCGCTGGGTTCTCATCTGTTTTGCGACTTCTAAAACTGAGGCGCTGCTTGAGGTAAATATTAATTGTCTAGTCATAATTTCTTCGGCGCGCCACATTTTCAGCAGGTCTGCAGGTTTGAGAATTTGACGGATGCTTTCGCAGGTGATAGCGCCTAGCAAGTTGCCACCTTCGTCTAGGAGGGGTAAATGACGGATTCTTTTCGATCGCAATATGCTCAATACTTTGAAGATATTTCCCGCTTGATCGAGGGAAATGGCGATCGGGTTTTCAGTCATCACCTCAGAAATTGCCACCCCTGCTAGCGGTATTTCGCTAGCAGTTATTTTCACAACATCGCGTTCTGTAAAAATCCCGAGCAATTGCTGCTCAAACGCGATTAAAATGCAACTGGCACTCGCCTGAGTCATGGCAGCAATTGCGACTTTCAAGGGTGTGTCTGGAGGCAGCACCGGCGGTTTGGGGTCGATCGCCTGTTCTAGTAAGCTTTGGGTATCAGAAACTGTTGTTGACATGGGCAAATCAAGGGGGATAGATGCAGGCGGAACCGGCACTTAATACCATTTTAGATTTCCGATTTTACTCTCGCGGTGCGCTCACCGCAATCCAGCTTTGACATCGGTCTAGAGTTGCATTTTTAGTCGCGCATTGGTATGATTTTTAATGGGAGCGCGCTAAACGGCGATCGGAATTAACACCATACATATCCTTTGAGCGATAACTGATGTTACTTCTATTTTACCCGAATGTTTTTCCACACTTTTTTAAAAAAATCTCCCGTCCCCACCCGCTGCCTTCGTCGGCGGGTTTTGTGGTAAAGAACCGAGCAAATATTCGTGGCAAAATTCCCAGGTAATTCAGTTGCCACTGACGAGCAGGCTCTGATTTTCTGCTGTCCCCTCTACTTTTAAAATTAGGCAATTCTCTATAGCTTGTAAAGCCTTGTGCATCAGATTTATCGAAACTTGTTTTAGTTGGTCAAGCTCAGACAACTATTTAGGCAGTTGAGCTTGAGAAGTTCTGACAAATTCTACTCTGTGTCCTAGTTATTTTAATCAAAAGTCAATATAGTTTTAATAGCTCAGTAATATTGGCAATGAGTTTTTTCCCTACAGTTCTAGCGAGAATATTTTTTGAAATAAAAATTACTTGGGTGGCTCTTTATAGCAAATTATATTCTTGGGAATTGGTGAGTAAAGGCTAGAGACTATCTTCCTAACTCAGCAAGTTAAGCATCCTTTAATGAAATATTTGATTGCAGCGCAAGTTTATGGATTCCTTCATTTGATCAAGCAGGTTGCTCGATTCAGAAATTCCGCGTTTTATTTCTGTAAGTTCTTGATATACCAAATAGGAATATTGAGATTTTTGGCACAATGACCTACAACTTCCAATTCCGCGTTTTTGAGAAAACTTTAATAGCTTTCTCGGAACATTGGTTGGGTTTCCCTGATAAAACTTGCTGTGAGCGATACAAGCTGCTACTAAATATAATATCCTGCCTCAGAGGCTGTGGGCATTGAACATCGATAACTGTAGCTACGTGTTGCAGTAACTAGCAGCCCAGAAAATCATGGTGCCCGCAATTGTAAATAATAACCCTGCCTTTGCGCGCAAGCATTCAAGGCAGGGTTATTATTGAGTATTCCGAATTCTCAAGGGTGAAGCGACGGCGCTGCTGCCGACTGCGGCTGCCCAGCAGTGCACTACTCGCCCAATCGAGTGATTTTAGCGCTGCGTTGGGCCAACATCAGCACTACATAAATAGTCATTACATAGCCGGCGGCCAGAATGGGAATAATTAGAGGAATATCGCGATAAATCATAATTAGAACCAAAAGTCAAGGACGAGGAGGAGCAGGACAAGTTCAAGACCTACTACATTAAGTCAGCACGCAAGACCATGCCTTGGTTCTGAAGGCTGTTTTTCCATATCAAGCCTGCGGGAACATTTAGGCGTTCCCGGTCATCAATAATGATTTACTGCTTTACAGATGCTTAAACAGCCTAAAACCATCCACTTTAGCTGCTTTGAGCTACCGTGCACATAAGATGCGCTACTCTTAACTTCTGAAAACTTTTAGCCGCGAGGAACTAAAAATCTGTACCAGAAATTTTGGCTGCGATCGACTAAAAAGGCTGGCTCTACGAAACTTTTACAGGCACCTAAAAGCTACCTGCCAGTCTGGCTGTACTTAATGTATAGAATTGTTTAAATCCTTAATACCTATAATAACACAGGGTTTCTGGGATTTAGAGATTTTTTGGCAGTGTCCTTAACAATTCGATACAATAGGGGCAACCCCTCTGACAGCCGGCGACTCGCCTCTGGGAGTCGGGTGACGACCATCGCGTGCAGATGACAAATAACTGCCGATCGCCTAGATTTTTCTTTTCTATTGCAGAGAATTACCTTAAAATAAAGATATGATATGTAAAATTTTGTTACTTTACGGCTTGAGTCGGCGTATCCATGATCTCTAGCACTCTCCTATTTTCCTCGGTTGAAGAAGACCTGCGACTGTTGACAGAAAACTTAAAACAGTTAGTGGGTGCCCGTCATCCCATCTTGTACGCGGCTGCAGAATACTTATTCGGCACAAAGGGAAAACGAGTGAGACCCGCGATCGTCCTGTTGATGGCCCGGACAACTATGCCCGATCGGGAAATCACAGAAAAACACCGCCGCCTCGCTGAAATCACGGAAATGATCCACACAGCTAGTCTCGTGCACGACGACGTGGTGGACGAGTCGGATCTGCGCCGGGGAGTGCCGACGGTTCACAGTCGGTTTAACAACCGAGTGGCAGTATTGGCGGGAGACTTTCTGTTTGCTCAATCTTCCTGGCATTTGGCAAATCTCGACAACCTGCCAGTAGTCAAACTGCTTTCAGAAGTGATTATGGATTTAGCTGAGGGGGAAATTCAACAGGGACTCAATGGATTTGACACCAGCTTGTCGATCGAAGCGTACCTCGAAAAAAGTTATTACAAAACAGCGTCTTTAATTGCCAACAGTTCCAAAGCAGCGGGCTGTTTGAGCGATGTTTCAGCGGAAATAGCAGACGATTTGTACAACTACGGTCGGAACATTGGTTTGGCATTCCAAATAGTAGATGATATATTAGATTTCACCGCTTCAACCGAAACTTTGGGGAAACCAGCAGGCTCGGATCTCAGAAGCGGTAATCTGACAGCACCAGCACTATTTGCCCTAGAAGAAAAACCTTACTTGGAAGTTCTCATAGAACGCGAATTTGCCCAAGAAGGAGATCTAGAGCAGGCTCTGGCACTGGTAGAAGATTCTAGAGGCATAGAGAGAGCGCGAGAACTAGCCACAAATCACGCACAGAAAGCCGTCGAATACTTAGCTGCGCTGCCCCATTCAGAGTCCCGTCAAGCTTTGATTGATTTGGCTGAATACGTTTTGAGTAGGCTTTATTAGAGGTTAAAAAGTTACACTTTATTGGTAATGGGGAATTCGTAAGGGGGAATTCCCAATGCCTAATGCCCTGTTACCAATTAATAGAAAATTGAGTTGTTTAGGCGATATCCGGCGGTGGAGCCGATCGATACTGTTGCAAGTAAACGTTAATTAAACTCTGTACTTGCTCGCGAGGGATTTCCGTCCCGACTTCCTGATTTCCGGGACTTTCAAAAAAAACAATGCTGTCAAGACCTTCCAGAGCTATCATCTGAAATAAAATGTGAGTGACAGGCAAAAGCACCGGTCTGAGGCGATCGCCCCCAGCAGCCGCAGCCTGCGACGCATCTTTAAGACTGTTCCAAGCATAAATCACCCTCTTCTCCCGTCCCGGTTGCTTGAGATTGCTCAAAACCACGATCGCCCAACTTTGGTCTACCGCTTGCAGGATCGAGTATTCGAGGTGCTGTAGCTGTTGGGCAATTAACACCAGGGCCGGGGCGATCGCCTTTAAGATTTGTGGCGTCGAACCGTCGGGCGGAGCTTTTTCGATCAATGCTTGAATCTGTTGGTCTAAATCCATCAGTCAGTTCTTTGATATCTAAAATTAAAAATTTCAGGTTAGCAGGTCCGCATCCAAGTATATATTACCCAGCACTGCCCTATTAAAGATAAGCTGACACCCATCTAAATTTAATATTTTGCAGCCTAGAGTCCTTGTAGCGAGCATTTGGGCAAAAAAATTAAGTGCGTAATACCTTACACAAGGTCATCCAAAAAGTCTAACCATAGGGTGCTGAGCGCTAGCCCTGTCCAGGTGTGTTAAATCTGAGCCCGATCAAAAGCCGAAAACGGTTATTTCACGTTCGGATTTTTCACACTTAAAGCTATAAAAACTGTTTGGGGGAGTTTGGTTTCAAAATAAAAACGCCCAAAGTTAGTAACCTCATGAGCGGGCTGGGTGCTGATGGCGCACCTTACCCCAGATGGCGGCTCAAAGGATTTGTTGGCCCTACTCCTATATATCTATTGTTCATATTTATAGTTGGTCGATCGTCCTTGACGCTACCCATACCTGCCGCTGCACCTCGGCCTCATCAGCTACACCCCTAACTTTTTCGTTGTTAACTGCCCCAGAGTCACCTCAAATGTAACGAAATATTACAAGATGACGTTAAAGCAGCATAGAGGCTTGACAGCAAAGAATTAAGCGGCTAATCTGATATACATACCCGGGTAAGTCAATTCACTGTCATATGCAAGAAAAGCAAAAAGTTACATTGTATCTTCCACCAGAACTGCATCGCCAGCTCAAAATCCGAGCCGCAGTCGAAACTGAACCGATGTCATCAATTGCAGAAAGGGCAATTGTCTTCTACCTAGGAAATCCCGAACTGGTTGACGAAGTAGAAGCCTCTTACGGACAAACCCATCGGGTATACAACTGTCCAGAATGCACGGGTTCAGTAGTAATGCGAGATGGAGAACTGGCATCCGTAACAAGTCAGCCGAGCGTATTGGCTGAACAGGATCTTCCAGTAAAGCAGGTGTCGGGCGTCAGTGCCAGCACGGCCAAACCGGGAGAGGAAGAATTGGTTCCCTGCTAAGAATGCCTTGCTTCCCCAAAAAGCTAAAACTGAAATTTTCAGTAAGAGGGCGAAGGGCAGCATTGAGATTCAGCAAAGATAGCACCGTCTCTAGTGGGTCGAGGACTATGCAAGAAGAGATCAGTATTCTAATCCAAGCTCAATATCCTCTGATCTACCTCGTGACATCCGAGGAAGAGCGGTGTGAGCAAGCAATTTCGACAATAGCTCAAGCGAAACCACAGCGACGAGTATTTATCTGGACTGTAACTCACGGCATTGTGGAGTATGGTCAACCCCGCACCACCACCCAACACAACACCGTCTCGCCAGAGGCAGCAATTGAATGGGTGATCAGGCAGCGAGAACCCAACAGTAACGCTAGCATCTACATTTTCAAAGATTTGCATCCTTTTATAGATTCTCCTCCGGTAACGAGGTGGTTGCGCGATGCGATCGCCAACTTCAAAGGAACGCAAAAGACAATTATACTGATGTCTCCTTTGCAGCAAATTCCGATCGAGCTAGAAAAGGAAGTGGTGGTATTAGACTTCGCGTTGCCCGACATGAAGGAACTAAACCAAGTATTGTCTGGTCAGTTGGAGCAAACGAAATCGCGACGCATTACCACAGAAGCGCGAGAAAAACTTTTAAAAGCAGCCTTGGGATTGACCAAGGACGAAGCTGAAAAAGTTTATCGTAAAGCCCAAGTTTCGACTGGGCGCCTCACAGAAGAAGAAGTAGACATAGTTCTTTCGGAGAAAAAGCAATTAATTCGGCGCAACGGCATTCTAGAGTTCATTGAAGAAGACGAAACCCTGGATGCAGTCGGCGGTTTAGAAGAGCTGAAGCGGTGGTTGAGACAGCGTTCCAACGCCTTTACAGAAAGGGCGAGAGAATACGGTCTGCCCCAACCAAAAGGGATGTTAATTCTAGGCGTACCGGGATGCGGAAAATCGCTGATTGCTAAGACCACCTCCCGCCTCTGGGGACTGCCCCTGCTGAGGCTAGATATGGGTAGAGTCTACGACGGCTCGATGGTGGGTCGATCGGAAGCAAACCTCCGCAATGCCCTCAAAACAGCAGAATCCATCTCTCCAGCCCTCCTCTTCATCGACGAACTAGACAAAGCCTTTGCAGGAGGCACTGGTTCTGCCGACTCAGACGGAGGCACCTCCAGCCGGATTTTCGGTTCCTTCCTCACTTGGATGCAAGAAAAGACTTCCCCAGTCTTCGTAATGGCAACAGCCAACCGAATCGAGCGGTTGCCGGGAGAATTCTTGAGGAAAGGCCGATTCGACGAACTCTTCTTTGTTGATCTGCCTACCAAGGAAGAACGCCAAGATATATTTAAGATTCACCTGTCAAAGCGCCGTCGGGAAATTACTCGCTTCGATTTAGAGCAACTTTCCACTGTTTCCGAGGGCTTTTCAGGTGCAGAGATTGAGCAAGCGCTAGTAGCCGCAATGTACGAAGCCTTCGCTCAAGATCGAGAGTTTACGCAGCTAGACATCATCGCGGCCATTAAATCCACAATGCCACTGTCTAAAACAATGACCGAACAGGTCACCGCCCTGCGAGATTGGGCTAGACAGCGTGCACGGCCCGCTGCGTCTTCCGTCGCTGAATACCAGCGAATGGAATTCTAAAAGCTTTCTCCTGGTCCAAACAGGAGCAAAGGCTAGCAACAGCTAGCAGTTCGATTGAAAAGCCGCCAAGCGGCACCGTTAAATCCAGACCGTTGTTGTTTCTCTCTCAGTTGTATTAGGAGGAAATCCAATGTCTCACTTTAGCACACTGCGTACCAAAATCACCGATGCCGAAATCCTGAAAGCTTCCCTGCGCGACTTGGGCATTTCAGTCAAGTCAGAAGCTGATGTTCGTGGCTATAACGGTCAGCGCGTTCGCTCCGACATCGTGGCGATTCTCGAAGGCGAATATGACCTGGGTTGGTCTCGCAATAGCGATGGTTCTTTTGACCTGATTGCCGACCTCTGGGGCGTCGCCAAAAAACACAATCAAACTGAGTTAATCAACTCCATCAACCAGAAGTACGCAGTTAACAAGACCTTGGCCGCAGTCAAGCAGCGTGGTTTGCAAAATGCCAACGTTAAGCTGGTAGTGCAAAACTAATTGATCAGCAGGTTTCCAAGCTCGCGGGTTAACCAAACAAACGGGTTAACCCGTTTTTAGATCGCTAGGATGTAGAGGGGGGTCTTTGGGCCGCCACATACTTTTTTAGCACCCCCAAGCAGCAGCTCTCCAGGTGAAAGCTGCTGCTTTATGCTTTAATGGTCGGCTACCTAATGCTTCGGGCAATCGTCGATCGTTTGTTGATAAATTTCAAGTATTCGATCTACTTTGCGTTCCCAATCAAAATGCTGCCGGACTCGTTCCCGTCCCGCACAACCCATACTCTTCCCCCATTCTGGTGAATGAGCGAGCTTGAGCATCGCATCTGTCAGTCCCTGGACAAATCCTTCTTTAGAAGTCGGTTCTACTAAAATACCGCAACTGGAATTCAGATAATCCGCGGGACCGCCCCAGTTCGTTGCTATGACTGGCAAGCCCACTGCCATTGCCTCCATTACCACTGCCCCGCCGCATTCCCGCAAACTGGGAAAAACCATTGCATGAGCTTGTTGCATTTTGAGAGCGCACTCCTCCTGAGACAGCCAGCCACTAAATACAACGCGGCTGTCGATGCCTAAACGAGCTGTTTGAGCTTCTAGTTCCCCTCGGATGTGCCCATCACCGATGATTTCCAAGACAGCATCAGTTTGAGCGACGACGGGCGCGAAGGCTTCCAGCAGCAAGTCTACAGCTTTCCAGTCGATCAGCCGGCCTAAAAAAATAAAATGAACCTGCCCGGTCGCTGCTCTTGATAAGCTAGAGTCTGATCGCCAGACCGAGAAATCGACGCCGTTTTCCACAAGTTCAATAATTTTACCCTGCACCCCAGATGCAAGTGCCTGCTTCGTGCGATCGTTTGCCACTAACAGCGTCTCGGCTTTGATTTTACCTGGAAAAAGGCGATTGAAGAAATCGACGCACTTGTGACCGAGCTCGATTAAAATATCAATGGTAGGATTTTGGCGCGATCGAAAAGCCAGAGGAAATTTAACCGACGTGTTCATCGGCCCGATAACTACAGGCACTCCCAATCCGAACATCAACGAAGGAACTGTTGCCGAGACAGGTGTCGGTTCGTGTACAATATCAATCTCGTGTTCGCTCACGAGCCTCCGGACAATGCGACGCTGTAACACTTGGGTGTACAGGTGACTGAGCAGCCCAAAAGTAAATTCATTAACTCTTGCAGGGATAAATCGCCCGCAATTATAAAGCAGCCGGTGCAGCCAAGTGTCGGGTACAAAGTACATTCGATCGCGCTCTTCTGGAAATAGTGCTGTGAGTTCTGCCTGGGTGCGGGCGTGCGCCACTAACCATGTCTCTATTTGGCGCGATCGAAGTATCCGGAAGTAGTTGAGCGGCAGCAATGACTCGCCGCCGAATTTAGTTGAGGCGTTCTGAGCAACAATTAAAATTCGCATAACTTGTTTGGGACTCAACTAGATTTATGTAGGGCTTGCTGAATAAGTTAGGAAAAATCGCGATGCCTCCAGCCGGCGGAGCCATCACACTTGCTTGATGGGTGATTCAAGCTCGATGAAACATAATCTTTTGTTGACTATAACTTGCCCAGTTATAGCTTTTGATAATGATTGGCCCGTAAACAGGTGTGATTTTCGGTTTTTGACATAAAAATACACAAAAAACCCGTCTTAACCCGGTAGAAAGGTTCATTACTAAAAAAGTAATAGCAATAGCTGTTTCAGAAGTATTATCAAGTTTTGCTATCACTCGATTCACGCTGAATCTTCTTTTTCGCAAGTCCCAAATTTGCCCTCCAATTGCATTCCTAATTCTCTCATCTTCTCAGGCTTGTTTCTTGGTTTCCTTAGTCACAATTGTTGGTTGCCTTCCTAACGGAGGTCTACTCATTCTAATTCCTCTTTCTTTACACGCCCGCTCGGTCTTCCCTTGTTCGATAGATGCGATCGGCATGGACTGATTCGGGGTAATCCGGTGTAGCTTTTAAATGCTTCTATTTGGGCTTCTAAGTCTCCCAGTTCGTTAAAATTCTCCCAACTTATCGGGTATAAAAATAGATATCCTTCAAAGCAACTTGCTGCTTTTTTAGCTCCCAAATCTACGGTTTTCCCTGGCTTTCCTCCTGCCTTTACTCGGATAATTGGACGGATGTGGGGTTGGCTTAAACTTACTATTAAGTCCTCTATGCTCTGTTTGTTATTTGACCATAACCATAGTTGTTGGCGATAGACTTCTGTGAGGACTAGCAAGGTTTTATATTGCTTTTTGCTCAGACTTTGTAGGGTGGCACCTTATTCGATTAGTTGTTCAATATGAGCGAGGTTTCTTTTGATATAGTGCAGTTGTTCTTTAAGTGCTTAATTTTTTTTTCCGGGAGGCTCGTTTTTCTTTGGCTACTGCTAAGTAGCCTTTTCTGGCTATTTTTCGGTAGGTTCTGGGTTTTTGCTTAATTTTTTATTTCAGGTATTTATAGAGGATAGCGATGATTTTTTCGGTATGAACTCTGGCTCGGTTTAATAACCCTAAGTCCGTCGGATAGCTAATATCCGCTGGAGCACAGGTCGCATCTACAATTAATTTTCCTTGATTGGATGATTCATTTTTTGCGTCCGAATCCTTTTTTTTCGGGTTTGACTGGGATGGTTTCGTGCATTTTTTCCACCAGGCGTTTGTTCACTTTATTAATTAGATTCGCACTAATTTGTTGCCGAAAGTGAACTAATAGCGACGGGTCAAATGAGATATCGTTGCTGTAGATTGATTGACCGATCAAGTATTGCAGATACGGTTTTTCACGGATTTGTTCTACTGTTTCTTGCTGAGCTAATTCCCACTTTTTCTTTGATGATTAATGCCCCCAATGCCATCCGAAATGATTTCGCCCTTAAGCCCATTTCGGTGGGGAAATTTTCAGCATATTCTGCTTCAAATTCATCCCAGGGGATAAGTTCGGCCATCTTTACCCAACGGTTATCTGCTGACAACCTTCCTTCAAAGGGTAGTTTAAAGTCGGATGGGGGGCTTGGGGCAAGCTCAGATTTTGTGTACACGCTCGCAGGTGGTGATGCACGGGTTTTGAGTCATTATACCTGTTTTTCTTGCACTCTTCCACCTTTTTAGGGTAACACAAGTCATACAGTGTTTACTTTTGCAACTGCTTCAGCAAACCCTATGTACTCTGAGATTAAATTTCTTCTTTGGAATAACTAAGACAGGTTAGTTATTCCAAGTTTTTCCAAGCACTGAGCTAAAGTTTCTGCACTGCGGCCGTGGCTAAATTTGGCAATGATTTTTTTCCGAGCTTCCTGACTGAGACTCAAAGCAAGTTCTGGATTTTGGAGGAGATTGGCGATCGCATCTGCCATTTCTTCGGGTTTTTCTGATTGGACTAATACAGCATCAGCGCCGTCATCTACTAGCTCAGAAGTTCCGCCTACATTAGTAACTACCGACGGCACCTCCATCGCCATTGCTTCCATCACAGCAACCGGAACTCCTTCATTCAAACTCGCCAAAGCGAAAACGTGAGCTGCTTCTAGACCTTGGCGAATTGCCTGTTCCGAAACAGCCCCACGTAACTCCACGCATTCGGACATCGATTTAGATTCAATCATTTTTTGTAGCTCTTGGTGATATCCGCTGCCCCCTTGTTCATCCTCGCCTGCAATTTGCAGCCTCACGTCATATCCCCGATTTCGCAGCAATTCTACAGTTTCAATCAAGTATTGATGACCTTTCACCCGGTTGAGGCGGCCGCAAGCAAAAATCTTGCACGGACTTCCTTCTTGCCAAGGCGTGTAAGGGTGGCTGCGTTTAATTTCTGCAATATTAACTCCCATTGGAGCAACAGCTAATTGTTTGGGCAGGAAGTTCGCTAATTTATGTTTGACATCATTGAGAAGTAGTTGAGATATGACGATCACAAAGGCAGCATTTTTCCACTTTTGTTTCTGATTTGACCCGTACACTTCTAGAGTAGGCCCGTGAAGAGTCATACTGTAAGTACAGCTTGTAAGAATTGAGTTAAATAAGGCTATATTGGCGGCATTGGCACAGGAATGAACGTGGATGTGAGACCAACCTTTTGTTTTTGTTAACCCTGCTAGTTTGCCAGCCACAAAAATCCATGCTAAGAGTCGCACCTTTTCAGATAACGATGTGTCACTCGCTTTGGCAATAACTGCGAGGCACTTCCACCATGCAGCGGGACCAGCTTTGAGAACCTCTAGGAATGAGTTAATAAAATCTTTCGCAGCAAAGGGAAATAGATAAACAGTATTTTTTTGAGCTTCTTCTGCCCATACGTGAGAAGCGATCGCTCTGGGGGGCGGTTGAGTTGATACTAAATCTGTTTCAATTCCAAGTTCTGCAAGAAATTGTCGCTCCCGCCACAAAAAAATGTGTGTTTGTCCTGGAAATTGTGGAATAAAGTATCCAATTTTTGCCTTCATTTCGTACCTGCTTTCTAAATTTTAGCTCAAGGATATTTATCTACTATGCCGATGTACGAACACCTTTCTCACCGAGCATTTTTTCGTAAATCTCGGCTATTTTTCTGGCCTTGTTCTCCCATTCAAACTCTTTTGCTCTTTCGATCGCCTTAGCTGACATACTTTCCCGCAACTTATCATCTTCCACCAACATCTTAATTTTAGTTGTCAACTCCTGGGTGAGATACTCTCTAGAAATCGGCTCGATCTTAAAACCAGTTTCTTCATTCACGTATTCACCAATACCCCCGTTATTGGCAACTATGCAGGGCAGTCCGCAAGCCATAGCTTCGATTACCACTGCGCCACCAAACTCTCGAATCGAAGGGAAACAAAAAATATCTGCTTTCCTGTAATAATCCAGAGTTTCTGATTGATTAACCCATCCTGCAAAGCTGACTCTTTCCGCTAAATTAAGCTCCTGGACTCGGTTTTCCAAGTTATTTCTTTCCGAGCCATCTCCTACGATAGTTAAGCGTATTTTACTTTGCATTGCCTGGTCTAATTTCCCAATAGACTCTATGACAACATCGGCGCATTTGTAAGGCACTAACCTGCCCACAAAAAGTAAATTTATGTGGGAACCTTCTTCTTTTGGTGGTTTGACAGACATTAAAAATTCCTGGGCAATCCCATTTTCGTAAAACAGCTCTATTCTTGTATCGGGGATAGCAAACAATTTTTTTAGCAAATTTAGAGTATATGTTGAACCTGCCAATACTTTGTCTGCTTTCTTGTAAGTTTCTACATAACCTGGAATTAATGCTCGCCCAACTGCTCTCAAAAAGTTGAATTGAGCAAATTCTTGTCTGGCCGTTTCTTGAAACCCCGGTGGAAACGGAATGCCCCCATTCACAGGTCCTAGAATAAAAGGAGTCTGCTGGCACACACTGACTACCTTAAACGGATACCGCGGCATTATCGGGGTAATTCCATGAACTATGTCATAATCTCCGTTGAGAATTTTTCCTTTGAATTTTTGATAGACTTGCTGATTAAATTCTTCATAAATTGGGTAGCTCAATGCATTATAAAGAGGCCAATTTACTCGTCCCTTGGCTGTAATTTTTTCGACCAGTTTATAATATTGTTTACTTAATTTTCTTTCCTCAATGTAGAAAATTTTTTTGAATTCTGGGTGTTTTTCAAGAGCTGGTTTATTTCTAATATGGGTAACGAGTGTTGCATCAACTAAATTGTTAATTCCTCGAAAATAATTGTAGCCCTCCAAAGGTACAGATGCCCACTCAGGATTGCACTGCTCTACAATTAGTAAAACTTTTAATTTTTTATTACTCATTTGTTTGCTACTCAGGGGTGAACTTTCTGGGACGTTAGCTGTAATTCTAGCTGGCTGAATTAATAGAGTTGGTTGTTTTATATTCGATTAGTTTGCTCTGCTGCCCCAGCAATCGGCGCTGGTGAAACTGGATTTGACCTTGTAGCTGGGGAAATTTGGCTAATACGCAAGACAAAGCGTAGATGGCAGCGTCTTTAGTTGTGATATCCCGATGCTTTAGATAATAGTTATAGGTGCGATAGGTTGCTAAGGGGTAGCCACTCAATAGTAACAGGCTCCAGCCTTTTGTTGACAATGCCATTGCTAAGGCTAGGGCTGGTAAGACTAATCCCCACAGCCAGGTGCTTCGGGTTTCTTTGACCCAATGGCGCTCTGGTTCGCTTCCGTGCATCCAGGAACCCTCGGCATAGGCGTGACCCGCTCTTTGAGCCCGCTTCCACCACTGAGCGAAACTGGTCATTTGCGCGTCGTGCAGGGTCATTTCTGCATCTAAGCGGAGGATTTTCCCACCTTTTTGGCGCAACCGCACGCACATTTCTGGTTCTTCGCCGGCGATGAGTGCTGGATTAAAACCGCCGACTTGCTGAAATGCTGCTGCCCGCATCATGAAATCGCCACCGCAGGCTTTGGTTTCGCCGATAGGGGTATCCCACTCGATGTCGCACAATTGGTTGTAGATGCTTGCTTCGGGGTATCGTTCGCGCCTGCGCCCGCATACTGCTGCTACGTCTGGTTTGGCTGCGAGTTCGCTGTAGGCCCGATCGATCCAGCCGTCAACGATTTCGCAGTCGCCGTCTACAAATTGGACAAATTCGATGTCTGGAACTAATTGCAGCAAGCGGGCAAAGCCTTCATTTCTGGCGCGTGCTGCGGTAAACGGTATAGATAGGTCGAGTTCAACTGTATCGGCTCCGATCGATCGGGCTAACTCTAGGCTACCGTCTGTTGAGCCGGAATCGACATAGACGACGCGGGCAACTTTATTGGTGGCCGAGACTAGGCATTGGCGGAGGCGCTGCCCTTCATTTCGTCCGATCGCCACTAATCCAATTTGTGTCAAGTTTTACCTCTTGAATTCGACTACTGAGTAGTTCGTTTTATATTTTAATAAAAGTCCAGCTAATTTCATAATTTTTCTGCGACTTCTATAATTTTTCTCAGACTTTCGGGGTCTTTTTTTCGATAATTTTTGCGGGTATTCCCACTGCGGTTGCGCCCGGTGGTACGTCGCAAATCACCACAGCATTAGCACCAATCAAAGCATGATCGCCGATCGTTACGGAGCGAATAATTTTTGCACCTGCACCGATATCGACGTGACCGCCAATTTTAACATGAGCAACAATTGTGACCTGTTGAAAAATCATACAGTTCGGGCCAATAGATGCCTCTGGATGAATGACAATCCCATTAGGATGAAGCATAACGAGTCCCCCTCCTATCTGGCAGTTCAAAGGGATGTCAGTTCCAGCTACAATAGTCCAGAATAGATGCGGGATTATGTTGAACCGGGATAAAAAATATCCTAAAATTCCACCTCGCTGCTGCCATTTTTGATAGTTGCGGATAGATTTTAGCAGTTGGCGACTGGGTTCCCACCAGTTGCTAAGTTTTTCGCGGCTCCAGTCTGCTTCTGTAGCAGAAACCATTGGCTCAGTGATGGATCCAACCATTGTTTGTGCAATATTTTGATGATGTAGACAATTCGGCCTATTTGTGCGGTTTATCTTAAGAGGAATGTCTAACTTGACGAGGGAGATTGTGAGAATTGGGCCACCGTTGGAGTTGATGTGTTGCCGTAGAAGTGCGACACTCGTAACTTTACGAGATCGGGTTCAATTTCGGGGTCGAAGCTGCCTTTGCGGCTCTTAATCAAATCAGCCCAGGGTAGGCTTTGAGTTTGGGCTTGCAATTTTTTCACTAAGTCTTCGACGCGGCCCATCGGTCTGGCGGGGATATCGGCCACTATATCGCCCTCGGCGACATCTTTGGTGACGACTGCACCGGCGGCGACGATCGCATTTGGGCCGATGGTGACGTTGCGAAGGACGCTCGCATTTAAGCCGATAAATACGTTGTCCCGGATGTCTATCTTGCCTACGGCATCTACTTTAACGTTGTAAGCCCGGTTAAGCATGGCGATCGAGCCATCGTGGCAGAGGAGGGTACCATATGAGAAGTGGACGTTGTTGCCGATGCCGACGTAGGCGGGCTCTGTAAAGACGGTGCTGGGCAGGATGCTGCAATTAAAGCCGAGCGCGTACAAGTAGCCGTGCCGACGGAGAAATTCGGTGTATTCTTCGGAACTGGGGTTGCAGAATTTGGTGTAGAGGCCGGGGAACTTGCCGTAACGCATCGCCAGGTGGCGGAGGATTTTTTGCACTGTTGATTTAAGCATTTTCGTGGTTATTAGTAGATGCAAGAATCTTCGCGGGGATGCCCACTGCTGTTTTGCCTGCTGGAACATCGGATAAAACTACAGCATTGGCGCCGATATTTACATCGTCTCCCAGGTTGACCTTGCCGAGGATTTTTGCCCCGGCGCCGACGTTCACCCGATCGCCCAATTGAGGAGATTCTAGCGGTTTGTCCAAATAGCGGTTTCCCAAAGTTACACCTTGGCGGATAATGCAGTCGTCGCCGATCGTACAATATCCGTGAATAATAATAGCGTTTTGATGTTCAATCACCACGCGACGACCGAGCTTCACAGTGTAAGGCAAGTCTATCCCGTAACTATTGCGGACTTTTCGGTAGAGCGAGCGATAAATAATGCTCAAAGGCGCTCGAAGTAATTTCGGTTCTATTTGCATTCTCCAGACGCCAAAACGCTGCACTGCTACGGCACGAAATCCCGGTTTGGTCCAATCTCGACCATGAGCAATCCAGTCTTCTTTAATTTGCTGCCACAGTCCCAGGCCGGGGTCTTCTACTTGATTTTCACTGGTGATTAAGTTTTGCTCAGTTACCATAAGCTCTAATTCACACTATTTCTTGTTTACTCTATTGCTAGATGCCGACGGTATTAATGGGTATATCAGGTTTTTGAGGAAGTAGCAAGCCGATTTTATCGAGCGAGAATACTAATTTCTCTGCTGCATCATAAAATATTTTGCTTGCCTAGGTTAACCTGGTTTAGTTGGCTTTTACCGATTTACCAACTCCCTTTAAAAGTTTTTGGATTTTTCAATCTTACCCCCCTTAAAAAATACACTATTTAATACAAAATCCCTCAGCAATTGTGGTGGATCGCCATCTGGTTTGCCTTGAAGTACGCGGCGCAGCCTCCAGGCTGCAAAACCCGAAGCCCATGATATATCAGTTAATGCTGTGTAAACCAAGCCGTAGTTTTTGATAAAGTACCTACGCCGGGAATCAAACCAATAGGTAGGCAGCCGCTTGGCGGGCTTTTTGGTGTCAGTGACGCCTGAGCTTTGGCCGACTAAGTGGACAACGCGACTTTCGGGTACGTACCAGCAACTCCAGCCAGCTTTGTTCGCTTGCAGACAAAAGTCCATTTCTTCGCAGTACATGAAATAAGCTTCATCCATTAAGCCAATCTTTTCAAATACTTCGCGACGGACGATCATGCTGGCTCCAGCTACCCAATCAGTTTGACAGGTTTCTTGGGAAATGGGAGGCGCTGCGGCCCAGTTGGCTAATAACTTGGATATAAAACCTGTGCGCCAACCAAAATCGACTTCGGTAAAGATGTTGTGAAACCGAAAAGCTGACTCCTGGGGGGTGCCGTCGGGGTCTTCCAAGCGGCTGCCGGCGATGCCGGCTTCGGGATGAGTGTCCATGAAATCGACGAGGGCTTTTAAGGCACCGGGGCGAACTATGGTGTCTGGGTTGAGCAGCAGGAAGTAAGGGGGGGGATTGGTGGATTGGAAGGCGGGACGAATCAGGGCGTTGTTGCCGAAGGCAAATCCGCCGTTACGCTCTAGGGGAACGAAGGATGCCCATTCATTCCAGCCTTCTGAGGCGATCGCACTGCTAATTTCTTCGACGGAGCGATCGCCTGAAGCATTGTCGGCAACTGCAACTCGCATACCGGGCAGCGATTCGACTTCGCTAACTAGAGAGCGCAAGCAGTCAATTGTCAAACTAGGGGTTCGGTAGTTAACAATGACAACCAGCAGTGGATAGGGGTGATTGGACTCGCTGGCCTTCGACATAAGTACCGTTGTTTGTTTAACAACTTTTTAGCTCAAGTTGTACCGTTCTGGCAAGCTGGAGCGATGACTAATAGTATTTTTATTAGTTTCGGTGAGGGAGACTGTTTTTTCGGCCATATTTCGGAAGTCTCGCCGCTCTGCATCAAAGTCGATACTGCCTGTAGGCTTGACTGGCGGCTCGGTGCAGCAGCGAATGCCGGTAAACTAACCCCTTAGCGTCATCGGAATAGCCTCCGCCAATCACGCAGGCAACGGGGTAGCCCCCAGCCAAACACGCCATCAAAACTTGCATTTCCCGGCGAAATAAACCCGTATCAGTTAAAGCTAATTTTCCCAGTTTGTCGCCCTGATGAGGGTCTACTCCAGCATCGTACAAGACTAAATCTGGCTTGACATTTGAAAGCAAATCTGGTAAAAATTTATCCAATGTTTGTAAATATTCGTCGTCCTCAATACCCACAGGAAAAGGTACATCTAAATCGCCCTTTTGTTTAGTGCCGGGAAAATTGACTTCGCAGTGCATTGAGAAAGTAAAAACGCTGCTGTCATCTTGGAATATTACGGCGGTTCCGTCTCCTTGGTGGACATCTAAATCGACAATTAAAACTTTGCGAACTAAACCATTTTTTTGTAAGACGCGAGAGGCGATCGCCAAATCATTAAAAATACAAAAACCAGACCCAAAAGCAGGGAAGGCGTGATGAGTTCCGCCCGCAGTATTGCAAGCCAAACCGTACTCTAAAGCGAGCTTGGCAGTTAGTACAGTTCCTGCAACCGCAGTGCAAGTGCGATTAGCAAGGGCCCGACTCCAAGGCAGACCAATTCGCCGAGTCGCTTTGTTATCGAGCGTCCCGTTGCAGTAAGCTTGAACATAGGAGTGGTCGTGGACTAATTCAATCCATTCTTGAGGCGGAAGTTCGGGAGCGTGAAATTGCGATTTATCTGCTACCCCGTCCGCGAGCAGCATCTGGTAAAGCATCCGAAACTTGGCCATCGGGAAGCGGTGATCCGGTGGCAGAGGTGCAACGTAATCTTCGTGGTAAATAATTGGTAAGTCCATTAAAATTATTGTATAACGAATGAATCTCCAATTGAACGCCTGCAATCTCAAATTTAAATTCGCTGGAGAACCTGTATATGCAACAACTAAAAACAGTCTGGCAGTCCGGCAGCAGCCACCCCGAAAATGCTGACAATCTCGATAATATCAGTCAGTGGTGGGGAAACCTGAACGGGAAAGAAATTAGCTGGGTAGAGCGACTGATTCCGCAAATCGGCGGTCTGAGCGAAATTCACTGGCACCCCCAGCGTTTTGACGAAACATTTGTGATAGTCAATCCCGAAATTCGGGAGGAAACTCTCTATTGGTACAAACCAGATTCTCCTGTCCAACGTAACAACACTGTTGGCAAATTAGAACTTGACAACTTGCAACAGCAATTGTACATCTATCCTCAGTTGGAATCGGAACTGGTAATTCGCGTAGGAATTCCGGAAGTTAAATATCAAACACTTGAATTAAACAATCCCGAAATCGCCTTGGGCGAAGATAATATGCTGCTGCTGTGGGAATCTGACCAAGAACTAGAAATTAAAATTTACTTTAGCAATGAAAATATTGCTAAACTTAAGGAATTGCTGACCTAGAAAAGACCGAGAAAATAGTTTATATGGTAGGCTTTGCGTGCGGGAGGAGCGAGCTATTCTCTTAGTTACCTATAAATATCTTAATACTGATGGGCGGGTGCGTCAAAACCGAGGTTTTTCACAGCCATACTTTGTGGCAGGGACAAGAGTAAAAAAAAACGGTTTCTTCCCCTCGCGGTACGTCCAGGTGTGTAGCTCGGCTAAAATCCTTTGAAGGTGGCAGCAAAATGTCAAGAAACTTGCGTTATCCTCCTGGGACTTTTAATGCAAAAGTCAAGCAAAAAACTGTCCTGGACGCATCAACCGGGTTGTACGAAAATACTTGGTCGCAGCCCTTAAACAAAGTCAAAAAACCCGATTGCTTTGGTCAGGAGTGCCTAAGCGATGATTGTTGTTATGCCAACTTAATTGGGACATAAAATAAGGAGATTTGTTTCGGTAATAAAATATGGTTAAATACGGTTAATTTGAGTGGAAAACTTAAGACAGCCAACCAATAAGTTTAAAAAATAGAAGGTGCGTTAGTTGATGGCTAATATCTTAAATTAATCCTCTATTTGCTGAGTTTGAAAAGGTTTAATAAATAATTATGAGGGAAGGAATCGCTAAATTTATTAAATCATCAATCTGCTCCTAGCACTAAAAAATTCACAATTTTCAGACAAAAAATGATATTTGACAAAGGAAATATTCACATTTTAATTATTGATGATCAGCCCCACAACCTGCGGTTTATATCAAACATATTGACGAAAGAAGGGTATAAAGTTCAGCGGGCGATTTCGGGAGAAATGGCGGTTAATGCTAATTTCACAGTTCTCCCAGACTTAATTTTGCTAGATATTGCCATGCCCCAAATGAACGGATATGAAGTCTGCGACAGACTGAAATCCAACGAAAAAACGAGGGAAATTCCGGTTATTTTCTTGAGCATTTTTGATGAAAGTTTTCACAAAGTCAAAGCTTTTGAAGTCGGGGGTGTTGACTACATTACTAAGCCTTTTCAAGTGGAAGAAGTTTTAGTGCGGATCGAAAGTCAATTGACTATACAACAGCTATCAAAACAATTAAAACAGCAGAATGCCCAACTGCAACAAGAGGTAGAATTTCGCAAGCGAACAGAACAATCACTCCGGGAAAGCAAAGCGCGGTTGCAGAAATTGGCGGTCAATATACCGGGAGTTCTTTATCAATTTATCAAGAAGCCCGATGGAAGTTTTAAATTTGAATATATTAGTTATGCTTGTCGGGAGATTTACGAATTAGAGAGTGAGGAAATATTAAAAAACCCCGACTTTTGCTTCGATCAAAATCATCCCGATGACCAAGAATATCTTATCAAGAAAATTGCTAGTAGCGCCAAAACGTTAGAACCTTTTGCCTTTGAATGGCGGATTATTACACCGTCGGGTAAACTCAAATGGCTGCAATCTAATTCTCGGCCAGAAATGCGCGATAATGGCGATATTGTTTGGTATGGCGTACTTTTTGATATCACCGAGCGCAAGCACGCAGAAATAGAAATGGCAGGAGCTAAAGCTGCTTTAGAACGGCAAGTTCAGCGAGAATTGCTGATTGCAAAAATAACTCAAGAAATTCGCTCAAGCTTGCAGCCAGAACAAATATTTCAAATAGCTGCAACTCAAATAGGTCTGGCATTCTGCGTCAATCGCTGTTTGATTCATACTTACGTCACTACCCCCCAAGTCGATATTCCTCTGGCGGCAGAGTATCTCGAACCCGAGTGCGAATCTATTCGGAACGTACCTGTTCCAATTTGGGGCAATCCTCACGTCATACAAATGATGATACAAGATCGGCCGATCGCCTCCAACAATGTTTATTCAGACCCTCTGTTGCAAGCTGTTCAACCTATTTGCCAGAAGATTGGGTTAAAATCGATGCTGGCAATTCGCACTTCCTACCAAGGCAGGGCAAACGGCGCTATCGGTTTGCACCAGTGCGATCGTTACCGGGAATGGACTTCCGAGGAAATCGACTTATTAGAAGCTGTGGCGGCTCAAGTAGGGCTCGCTATCGCTCAAGCTACACTGATCGATCGAGAAAAAAACCGAATTCAGCAGCTCGATCGGCAAAATAAAGTGCTGCAAGCAGAAATTCGCACCCGTGTCCGCGCCGAGCAAGCTTTGCAAGAATCTGAAACAGAATTGCGGGCGATTTTTGCCGCCATGACTGACACAGTTTTAGTGAGAAATGCAGAAGGGCGCTGCATCAAAATTGCCCCTACAGCATCAACAAATTTGGTGAAACCTCCCAGCGAAATGATTAACAAAACCGCTCATGAAGTCTTGCCGCAACCTATAGCAGATTTAGTATTAAATGCCATCAAACAAGCTCTAAAAACGAAGCAAACCATCAATGTTGAATATAGCTTTCAAATGGGAGAGCGCGAAGTTTGCCTCGATGCTAAAGTTTCTCCGCTGACTCCAGATTCAGTGATTATAGTGGCGCGAGATATTAGCGTTCGCAAACAAACAGAATCCGCACTCAGAGACAGCCAGCACTTCATTCAAGCGATCGCCGATTCCAATCCCAACCTATTGTACGTTTACGATGTAATTGAACAGCGGAATGTCTACAGCAACCGACAAATTGCAACGATGCTCGGATATACCGCCCAAGAAATACAAGATATGGGTACAGAAATGATGCCAATGCTGCTCAACCCCGACGATTTGCCAGACTTTTTGGAAAGCGTCAAAAAAATAGAGCAAGCCCAAGACGGCGAGGTCATTGAATGTCAATACCGAATGAAACACAAAAACGGTGAATGGCGGTGGATGCACAGTTGGGATACAGTATTTCTCAGAACAAATGATGGTAAACCCAAACAAATTCTCGGCACTGCTAATGACATCACAGACCGCAAATTAGCCGAAGAAAAACTGCTAGCATCGCAGCAAAGAATCTCATTTTTATTGCAGCAAACGCCGATCGCAATTATCGAGTTAAACCTCAATTTAGAAATTATCACTTGGAATCCCGCAGCCGTTGCTATTTTTGGCTACAGTGAGCAAGAAGCGATTGGTCGAGTCGCCTCCGATTTGATCGTACCTGAAAGCTACCACCCGCAATTATCTGAGATTTTCAATCATGACTTGAATGCCAAATCCAGCGGGACTACCGAAAATCTGACTAAAGACGGCAGAATTATCATCTGCGAGTGGTACAATACTCAGCTAATTGACGATAACGGTACAGCAATCGGCATTGCTTTAATGGCTGTAGATATTACTGAACGCAAGCAAGCAGAAACCGAACTGCAAGAAAGTGCTTTACGACAAAGAGCGATCGCCCGCATCATTGAAAGAATGCGGCAAACTTTAGATATCCGAGAAATTTTTTACGCCACAACCCGAGAATTGCGCCAAACCATGAAGTGCGATCGAGTCGCCATTTACCGTTTTAATCCAGACTGGAGTGGCGAATTTGTAGCCGAATCCCGTGACCACAGGTGGGTTTCTTTCATCCAAGCACAGGAACTCGATTCTCACCTTACTGAAGGCGCTTTAGACAGCGAACGTTGCGTTGTCAAAAGATTAGATAGCACCTCACAAGAACTACGCGATACCTATTTGCAAGAAACCCAAGGCGGAGCCTACAGCCGAGGTAAAACTTACCTTTGTGTCCCAGATATTTACAAGCAAGGTTTCGATAATTGTTACATCCAATTGCTAGAAAAATTTCAAGCTAAATCCTACATTATTGTACCAATTTTTTCCGGCAAAAAGCTCTGGGGATTACTAGCATCCTATCAAAATTCTGCTCCCCGCCAGTGGAGTGAAGCTGAAATCAACGTGGCAGTTGATGTAGGTACTCAGCTAGGAGTAGCATTACAGCAAGCGGAATTGCTCGCCCGCACTCAAAGGCAGTCGATGGAACTGATGAAATCCAAAGAAAACGCCGAAGTGGCCAACCGCGCCAAAAGCCAATTTCTAGCTTCCATGAGCCACGAACTCCGCACACCTCTCAACGCCATTCTCGGTTTTTCCCAAGTCATGGCCCGCAACAGTTCTATCACGGAAGAACAAAAAGAATACATAGAAATTATTAACCGCAGTGGCGAACATTTGCTCGAACTCATCAATGATGTTTTGTCAATGTCCAAAATAGAAGCAGGTCAAATTACCATCAATCCCAGCCGCTTCGATCTCTACAACCTTCTCAACAGTCTCAAAGAAATGCTGCAACTAAAAGCCAACTCAAAAGGTTTGCACCTAATTTTTGAAAATGCCGAGGATTTGCCGCAGTACATTCAAACAGACGAAGCTAAATTGCGGCAAGTTTTAATTAACCTACTCGGCAATGCGATTAAATTTACTCAACAGGGAACCGTTACTTTGCGCGTCAGCAGCAACGAGGAAAAAGACCCGACAGAAGAAAACAAATCCCAATTGTATTTTGAAATTGCCGACACGGGGCCAGGCATTTCTCCCTTGGAACTTTCCACATTATTTAAGCCCTTTGTGCAAACCGAAACTGGTCGAAAATCCATGCAGGGAACTGGTCTGGGGTTGCCGATCAGCCAACAGTTTGTCCGGATTATGGGAGGTGATATTGCTGTTGAAAGTCAACTCGACCAAGGCACAACTTTCAGTTTTAATATCTGGGTTAACTTAGTAACAGAAAGTGATGAACAAGAAAAATCGCCGATTAAACAAGTTATCGCTTTAGAAGCCGGACAAGAAACTTATCGGATATTAATAGTTGAAGATGTAGCGGAAAATCGCCAACTGCTGCTTAAGCTGCTGGTTCCCCTGGGATTTGAAGTCCGGGAAGCAACTAACGGTCAAGAAGCAATTGCTTTGCATTCAAGTTGGAAGCCGCACTTGATATTAATGGATATGCTGATGCCCGTGATGGATGGGTATGAAGCGACAAGACAGATCAAAAAAACTATAGAAGGTAGAGAAACAATAATTATTGCCTTGACGGCCAGTGCTTTTGACGAGCAGCGGCAAGTAATTTTGTCTGCTGGTTGTAACGATTTGATATGTAAACCGTTTCGGGAAGAGGTACTCTTTGAAAAGATAGCGCATCACCTCAACCTGCGTTATATTTATGAAAAAGAAAACTTATCTACTTCTTTTGCAACACCGACGCTGCTTAAAAGTTTGACCACCGAGGATTTGAGTGTAATGCCCACAGACTGGGTGGTCGATTTGCACCGAGCAGCACTTTGTGTTGACGACAACCGCATCCTCGAACTGATCAAGGAAATTCCCGAAACTGAGGCAAATCTCGCTAACGCTTTAACAGATTTAGTCGATAATTTTCGGATAGATATCATTATCGATTTAACTCAATTATATGATGAACGACCATCCATTACCAGCGACTCCTAAAGACATTCTGATCGTTGACGATATGCCGGATAATTTGCGACTTTTATCCACTATGCTGACATCTTACGGGTATCATGTCAGGAAGGCTATTAACGGACACTTGGCTCTGCAAGGGGCACAAATATCTCCTCCCGATCTAATTTTACTAGATATTAATATGCCGCAAATGAACGGGTATGAAGTTTGTGAGCAGTTAAAGTTAAGCGAAAAAACTAAAGATATTCCGGTAATTTTTATTAGTGCGCTAGATGACGTGCTGGAAAAAGTTAAAGCTTTTCAAGTAGGAGGAGTGGATTATATTACTAAACCGTTTCAAGTAGAAGAAGTCTTAGCCCGCGTCCAAAACCAACTTTCCCTTCGTTCGCTGCAATCCAAACTGCAACTGCAAGCTAGGGAACTGCACGATCGCAATTCTAGATTGCAGGAAGAAATCGCAGAACGGCAGCGGGCTGAAGAATCAATCCGGTTTTTGCTGGAAACTACGCGGGCGATCGGCGAAGCTGTAGACTTTCACTCAGCTTTAGAAGTAATTCTGCACCAAGTGGGCGAAACAATCGGATGGGATGTAGGAGAAGCTTGGATTCCCGATGCAGAAGGAACTGTCCTAGAATCAGCCCGGGGCTGGTATGCCAGCAACGCCAGCATGGAATCGTTCCGTACCCAAAGCCAACAACTGACATTTGCCCAGAATATAGGACTACCGGGACGAGTTTGGGCATCCAAGCAACCGGAATGGGTAGAAGATATTACCCGTGGATACCCCCATTTTCTCCGAAGTCAAATAGCACTAGAACTCGGATTCAAAGCGGGTTTTGGTGTGCCGATTTTGGTAGGCGATGAAGTATTGGCAGTGCTAGTTTTCTTTAAAATTTCGTCTGGTGGGAAAGACGCACGATTTATAGACGTTTTTAATGCGGTAGGCACTCAATTAGGTTCTTTAATTCAGCGTAAACAAGCAGAAGAATTGCTGCGTATTGCTCAAGAAAAATATCACAGCATTGTAGAAAATGCGATGGAAGGCATTTTTCAAAGCACGCCTTCAGGAGGCTATCTCAGCGCTAATCCAGCTTTGGCAAAATTGTACGGTTACGACTCGCCAGAAGAACTGATGTCCGAGATTAAAAATATTGCTCAGCAACTTTACGTTGACCCAGAACGCCGCCTCGAATTTGTGGCTGCTATGGATGCTGAAAATGCCGTTTCGGGGTTTGAATCTATGGTATGTCGCAAGGACGGACGCCGTATTTGGGTGTCAGAAAATGTTCGGGCTGTTCGAGATTCAAAAGGTGAGCTGCTCTACTATGAGGGTACTGTTTCTGACATTACAGAACGCAAATTAGCGCAAGAAGCGCTAAAAGTTCAACAAGAACAAAGCGAGAAGTTGCTGTTAAATATTTTACCCAAACCAATCGCAGAACGCTTGAAGGCAGAGCAAAGCACGATCGCCGACAGTTTTGCCCAAGTAAGTGTTTTATTTGCTGATATTGTTGGCTTTACTGAGTTATCGGCGAGAATGTCTCCCACCGAGTTGGTAAAGCGCTTGAACGTAATTTTTTCGCACTTCGACCAGTTAGCTGAAAAGTACGGTGTGGAGAAAATTAAGACTATTGGCGATGCTTACATGGTAGTCGGGGGGTTGCCTACGCCGAGACATGACCACGCCGAGGCGATCGCCCAAATGGCCCTGGGAATGCAGGCAAAAATAGCAAAGTTGTGCGCCGAGACAGGGGAAAAACTGGCAATTCGCGTTGGCATCAATTCCGGGCCAGTGGTTGCGGGAGTGATTGGTGTGAGCAAGTTTACGTATGATTTATGGGGAGATACGGTGAATGTGGCGGCGAGGATGGAAGCTACGGGTTTTGCAGGCAGCATTCAAGTTACTGATGTTACTTATAAGCTTCTGAAAGATAAGTATTGGTTTGAGAGGCGAGGCGTGATCCCGGTAAAAGGTAAGGGGGATATGATGACTTATTGGTTGCTAGGAAAAAAGTAAAAATGGGAATTGGGTATGGGGCATTGGGCATGGGGCATTGGGTATGGGGCATTGGACATTGGGTATTACAACAAATAACCAATAACCAATAACCAATAACCAATAACCAATAATTCATGACTACTGACTACTGACTACTGACTACTGACTTCTGCTATCATGAAAGTAGTTAACGAAACTTTACATAATAGCCGTGACTGCACAACAATTAGTATCTGCAACGAGTTTTGAAAAGCTAATTTGGACTTGGAAAGGTCACAAAATTCAATATACCGTCCAAGGAACCGGCCGCCCTCTGATTTTGATTCACGGATTTGGCGCTTCGATCGGACATTGGCGACAAAATATCCCCGCACTCGCGGCCGGCGGCTATCGTGTATTTGCTCTGGACTTGCTGGGATTCGGCGCTTCCGCCAAACCTGCCCTCGATTACACTCTGGAATTGTGGGAAGAATTGCTGACAGATTTCTGGGCGGATCTGGTACAGGAACCGGCGGTATTTGTCGGGAATTCGATCGGCGCTTTGCTGAGTTTGATGGTAGTCGCCAACCATCCAGAAATATCAGCAGGCGGTGTCTTAATCAACTGTGCCGGCGGGCTCAACCACCGGCCCGACGAACTGAATTTCCCCCTGCGAGTAGTGATGGGGACTTTTACTAAATTAGTTCGATCGCCCCTGATCGGCCCCTTTGTCTTCAACAACATCCGCCAAAAACACCGCATCCGCAACACCCTGCGCCAAGTCTACGGGAACCGCGAAGCCATCACCGACGAACTCGTAGAACTCCTGCACGCCCCCTCCTGCGAGCCCGGAGCTCAACAAGTGTTTGCCTCGATTCTCACAGCCCCAGCAGGCCCTCAACCGTCAGAACTGCTGCCCAAAGTCGATCGTGCGTTATTGGTACTTTGGGGCGCAGACGACCCCTGGACGCCAATCGCCGGCAGCCAGATTTATCAACAATTGGCCGCCAACGGTAAACCAGTGAAATTTGTGTCAATTCCCAATACAGGCCACTGTCCCCACGACGAGCGGCCAAGTGAAGTCAACGCTCTGATTTTGGACTGGCTGGTGGAATTGAAGTAAAATTTTTCTGCTCAAGGCAACCCTTGGGCGATCGACAAAAACCCCTGCATTACAAAGGTTCAGCCTCGCTCCACCGCACCAGCACCCCGGCAGCAGCCGACTCACAAAACAATTTTTGTAAAAAGTATTGACACAATTTACTGAGTCAGCTATATTGATGGACGTGTGAGGAGCGAACCAGAAGAAGCACCGAGACGAAACACGGCCAGTCGTCGGTGCTTTTTCTGTTGAAACCCGTTTTTAAGAGTTTTAAATTATCTATAATTCACATCGAGAAGATCTGTAAGCCCGCCACGCTTTCTTCATATCTTCCTACCCTTCGGGAACGGCTTCGCCGAACGCGTTCTTAGCGTCTTGGCGGTTCGTTAAATAAATATTCGGATGTTGCAAAAAAAGTAATTGACTGGACTTAATCTCAAAAAATCACAAATTGTGGATTTTTTTTATAATCAAAATTTGATTGCATAGAACTCAAAACTAGAGAGTTATATAATAATAAATTGTCGCTGGGTCGGGGCGGGTTGATATACATTTTTTCCAAATGTCGCTAAACCCGCCCCTGCGGTGTGGGTGTAAAAATATCAACGATCGCCCAAAACAAATTGTTCGATCGCAGCCGCCACCCCGTCTTCCTCCACATCCGGTGCCACCCAATCAGCAGCAGCCTTCACCCCATCAGGAGCATTGCCCATCGCCACGCCTACACCCGCGTAGGCAATCATTTCTACATCATTAAAATTGTCGCCGATCGCCATCACATTCGCCGCCTGCAAACCCAAAAGTTCCTCCGCTAAATACTGCACCGCATCTCCCTTATTCGCCAAAGGATGCGTAGCTTCAAAAAAAGTAGCAACGGATCGAGTCAAATAAAGCTCCGCAGGCGTGTAGCGCTGCCGCATACTGCTGAGCAAGCCGTCGAGTACCCCCGGATTCTCGCACAAAGCCAAAACTTTCGTCGGTTCCCCCGGAAGATCTCGTCGCAAATCTTTAATCACCATTGGTTCAATGCCCGATCGTTCGGCATAAATTCGGGTAGCTGCGGTAATTTCCGGCACGTAAAGTTGGTCGTCAATGTAGAAATGGATCGAAAGCAGCGGTCGCAAATGCGGTTCTTCAAAATAATCTAACAGTTGCAGAGCAGTTTGTTTCGACAGCGGCAAGTGCCGCAGCCGCTTTTGAGTAGCGTGATCTTGAATCCACGCGCCCTGGTAGCAAATCAGCGGCAATGTTGAGCCGATGTCGCGGTGAAAACGCAAAGCTGAGCGGTACATCCTGCCCGTAGCGACGGCCACTTTCACTCCCCGCGATTCGGCAGCCAAAATTGCCTGCTTGACTGGTTCTCGGATGGTATTTGACAAACCTGCGATCGTGCCGTCTATATCCACTACCAGCAATTGAATGTCTGCGGTGCCAAAAGCGCGATCGGTCGCATTAGCTGGATTTGAGGCAGTTATATTCTGCATGATTTTTTTAGATTTTAGCTGTTGATTTGCAAGCACCCATTTATTTTGCCACTGGCGGGATAGCAAAGTGCAACTTCTCATTTTTTGAAGACTAAAATATAGATAAGTAAATAAGCAACAAAAAAAGTATCTAGGAGGGCCCTTTAGGGAGGGATTTAGCTCAGCTATATAATAGTAGCCAGTTTACTGCCGTAAAAACCACACTCGCTCGCGATGTGTATTTCCACTTACTTAATAATACTTGTGGCAAAAAAGAATGCAACTGTACGTCTGATCCCAAACTTTATGTCATCAATCCTTCCCAATCTAACATTTAAAATTGTATAACCAGATCTTTCAAATTACCCCCAAATATCATGATTTCTATCCCTGGATACCGCATTGAAGAAGAAATTTATACAAATCCTCACACAGTTATTTATCGAGGGATGCAGCTTGAGGAACAAAAACCCGTTATCCTCAAAACTCTCACGCCGACATACCCTACCCCAGCGCAAATATCCCAACTCCTGCACGAATCCGAAATTCTTAAAAATTTGAGTTTGCCCGGAATAGTCAAGCTTTACAAAATAGAAACATACAATCACTTTCCTGTTTTAGTTTTAGAAGATTTTGGTGGCATTTCTCTCAAAGACTTTATCGGCAACAACCAGCTAGAGTTACAACAATTTCTGCATATTGGCATCAAACTAGCAGAAACTATTGGGCAACTTCACGAACACCACATTATTCACAAAGATATTAAACCCAGCAATATTATTGTCAATATCGAGACAGGAGATGTCAAGATTGCTGATTTTGCGATCGCCTCCCTGCTACCGGGCGAAAACCCTGCCCCCAGCCATCCCCATTTACTCGAAGGCACTCTCGCCTATATGTCTCCTGAACAAACGGGACGCATGAATCGGGCGATCGACTACCGCACCGATTTTTATTCTTTAGGCGTCACCTTTTATGAAATGCTGTGTGGCGAATTGCCTTTTCAGGCGATCGATCCCATGGAATTAGTACACTGCCATATTGCTAAAACGCCAGTTTCTCCTTGTGAAAACAGAAAGCAAAAAGTAGAAAGCAGAAGCATAGAAGGCAGAATCAATCAAGTAGGAACCAAAGAGATTCCTCAAGTCGTTTCCGATATCGTCATAAAACTCTTAGCAAAAACAGCCGAAGACAGGTATCAAAGTGCTTTCGGACTTTTGTACGACTTGGAAAATTGTCTCGTTCAACTGCAAACAACAGGCAAAATTTCTCACATAACCCTCGGCGAACAAGATCGGTCAAGTCACCTGCAAATTTCGCAAAAATTCTACGGGCGAGAAGCAGAAGTTAATATGCTTCTCAGTATTTTCCAGCGGATGAGGCCAGGCAATACAGAAATCGTGCTGATTTCTGGTGGTGCAGGTGTGGGCAAATCGTCGTTAGTATATGAAGTTTACAAGCCGATTCGGCGGGAAAACGGGTATTTTATTGACAGCAAATTTGAGCAATTTAAGCGCGATATTCCCTACGCTTTTTTGCTCCAAGCTTTTCAAGATTTGTTGCGGCAAATTTTCACAGAAAATGCCGCACAAATCCATGTTTGGAAACAAAAAATTTTAAAAGCACTCGGCGGCAACTGCCAAGTAATTATTGAAGCTATTCCCGAACTAGAACTGATTGTGGGGCCGCAGCCCCTCGTGCCCGATTTAGGAGCAAATGAATCTCAAAATCGCTTTAATTTAGTATTTCAAAACTTCATCCGCGTCTTTGCTCAAAAAGAACACCCCCTAGTAATTTTCCTCGACGACTTGCAGTGGGTCGATTCAGCATCTCTCAAGTTAATAGAACTGGTAGCAACTGACCTGGAAACTCAATATTTATTAATAATTGGAGCTTATAGAGACCAGGAAGTAGATGCAAATCATCCCCTAATGCTGACCGCCGAAGCAATTAAAAAAGCAGGCGGCACTGTGAGGGTGATCGCCCTTCCGCCTTTAGATATAAGCAGCGTCAACCAATTCGTTGCCGATACTCTGAACTGCGCCCCAGAAAAATCCCTAAGTTTAGCAGAATTGCTTTTGCGAAAAACCGCTGGAAATCCATTCTTTTTAACTCAATTGATAAAATTTATTTATTCAAAAAACTTAATTCAATTTAAACTTTCCCCCTCTAATAATTTGGTCAATCTAGCTGAATCTAACCTGTCGGGCTTAGCGCAACCAATCTCAGAGCAAATTGTGAAAAAATGCCATATCACAGGCGAGTGGCAGTGGGATATCGAACAAATACAAGAAATGGGAATAACTGACAATGTTGTCGAATTAATGATAGATAACATTCAGAAATTTTCAGAGGCTACCCAGGAACTGCTTAAATTAGCCGCTTGTATCGGAAACAAATTTGATTTAAAAACTCTCTCGACAATCGCCGAAAAACCTCTGGCGTCCGCAGCCACCGACCTCGGTGAGGCACTTCAGTCAGGTCTGATTTTGCTCGTGAATAACGCCTACAGAATTCCGATATCACTAACAGCAGCAAGCACAGAAATAACAGACACAATATCTAGAGACTTTACCGATGAATTTTCCCTACCACTGGCTGATGTTCCTAGCGCAACTTACAAATTTTTGCATGAGCGAGTGCAGCAAGCAGCTTATGCTTTAATATCCGATTATCAAAAACAAGAACTCCATCTAAAAATAGGGAGCTTTTTACTACAAAATGCACCCCCAGAGCAATTAGAAGAGCATATTTTTGATACTGTAAACCAACTAAATTCAGCCAAAGAAATCATCAGCAGCAAATTACAACAATTTCAGTTATGCCAATTAAATTTAATTGCAGGCCGCAAAGCAAAAGCAAGTGCAGCTTACGAACTTGCCCTGAAATATTTAACCGCAGGTATTGAACTGCTGCCCCCCGAGAGTTGGCAAACTGACTACGAATTGACTCTTGCACTCTACGAGTCAGCAGCAGAAGCTGCTTACCTCAATACCGACTTTGAACCAATGGAAGAATGGGCGAGAATTGTCCTGCAACACGCAAAAAATGAACTAGACAAAATCAAAGTGTTTGAAATCAGAATCATAGCTTGTGCGATGCAAGCCAAACTCCAAGAATCGGTAAAAATTGGTCGCGAAGCACTAAAAATGTTAGGAATAAACTTTCCAGATTCGCCGATTCCCCTCCACATTCAGCAAGCATTGGCTAAAACGGCAGCTTATTTGTCCGACCAAAAAATAGAAGATTTAATTAACTTGCCGATTATGACAAATTCGCATAAATTAGCAACTATGCGCGTGCTTTCCAGTATGTTTTCAGCAACATTTATAGTTGAACCTGTGCTGCTGCCGCTGATTGTGTGCGAGCAAGTGAATTTATCTCTTAATTACGGAAACTCTACTTTTTCTGCCTTCGGCTATGCTAATTACGGAGCCATTTTAAAAGGAATAGTTAGAGATATTGAATCTGGCGATCGCTTTGGTCAATTAGCTTTAATGTTGAGCGAGCGATTAAATGCGTTAGAATTCAAAAGCAAAACGCTTAATTTAGTAGCATTCATTTTGATGAACGGCAAGCATCACGTTAAAGACTCTTTGCCGCTATTAGAGGAGGCCTATCAAAGCGCGCTAGAAAATGGGGATTTAGAATCAGTCGGATATTCAGCCGTAAATATTTGTCAGTCTTTGTATTTCATCGGTCAAGAATTGCCACAACTGGAACGGAGAATGGTAAGTTACAACCATTTGCTGTTTCAACTCAAGCAAGAAACTGTATTGAATTGGAATCAAATATATAGGCAAACTATTTTGAAATTGATGGGAGAATTGGAAATTTCACACCTGGTATTAGGTGAAGCATACAGCGAAGAAAAATTGTTGTCGCTGCTGTTGAAAGCTAACGATCGGGTGGGACTACAGCACTTTTATGTGCAAAAATTAATACTAGCGTATTTATTTGGGGATAGCGCTACAGCGCTAGAAAATGCAGCGCAAGCCGAAGTATATTTAGACGGAGTTGCAGGCTTTATTAATGTTTCTGAATACCAGCTATACGATTCTCTAGCCCGCCTAGCAGCCTATCCATATGCGACAAATGAGGAACAAGAAGAGCATATTTTTTACGCTGTCAGTAACCGGAAAAAACTGCAACAAAAAGCGCTTTCGGCGCCCATGAATCTTCAGCACAAATGCGACTTACTTACGGCAGAAAAAGCGCGGGTTTTGGGCAATGTTGTGAGAGCAATGGAATATTACGATCGCGCAATTGAAGGAGCCCAAGAAAACGGATACATACAAGTCCAAGCACTAGCAGCCGAATTGGCAGGAGCATTTTATCTATCCATAGGACGAGAAAAAAATGCTAAAACTTACTTGACAGAAGCGCGTTATTGCTATCAGCGCTGGGGAGCAACAGCCAAAGCAGCGCATTTAGAATCGAAATACTCGCACTTGCTAACTTCAAGCTCGATTTCAACTAATATTGAAACTCACAAATCTACCAGCAGCGCTTCCACGACAAAGGACAGTGCAGGCGTGCTAGACTTGACCACAGCAGTTAAAGCATCGCAAACCTTAGCAGGCGAAATAGTTCTAGACAAACTGCTGGCAAAAATGATGAAAATTGTTATTGAAAATGCGGGGGCGCAAACGGGCTTTTTAATACTAGAAAAAGAGGGTCAATGGGTGATTGAAGCATCAGGCTCTGTAGATGGCGATCGCGTTGCTGTCATGCAATCAATTCCGATAGATTTTGTAGCCGACGATCGAGAAGTAACTTTGCTGGCAGTTGCAGTTGTGAATTACGTCGCCCGCACCCAGCAAAGTATAGTTTTAAACGATGCCAGCCGCGAAGGACAATTTACTCGCACACCCTATATAATGGCAGCTCAACCTAAATCAATTCTTTGCACTCCGTTAATTAATCAAAGCCAACTCACTGGCATTCTATATTTAGAAAACAATCTGACTACAGGCGCTTTTACACAAGACAGGTTAGAAATATTAAAACTGCTGTCTTCTCAAATTTCTATCTCCATCGAAAATGCTCAACTTTACGCGAACTTGCACCAATTCAATCAGAATCTAGAAAATTTAGTACAGCAGCGTACCTCCGAACTCTCCCAAACTTTAGAAGACTTAAAATCGGCTCAAAATAAACTGGTAGAGTCGGAAAAAATGGCTGCCCTCGGCGGGTTGGTTGCAGGTGTCGCCCACGAAATCAATACTCCCATCGGCATCGGCATCACCGCCGCCTCCCTGCTTGCTGAAAAAGCCACCAAGTTTTTTGAGGTTTACAGTAACGGCCAAATAAAACGTTCAGAGTTAGAAAAGTTTCTGGATACCGCCATCCAAAGCAGTAATATGATCTTATCTAACCTCACGCGGGCAGCCGACTTGATTCACAGTTTTAAAGAAGTAGCTGTAGATCAGTCGAGCGAGTTAAAACGCACGTTTAATGTTAAAAACTATCTAGAGGAAATTTTGACATCCTTAACAGCCACACTAAAAAGAACTAAGCACAAAATACAGATTAAGTGTGATGAAAATATTGTAGTGGACAGTTACCCCGGCGTAGTGTATCAAATTGTGACAAATCTGGTGTTTAATTCCCTAATTCACGCCTACGATGGAGAAGACGAAGGAGTTCTGGCTTTTGATTTCAAACTAGAGGGCGATCGGCTAATATTTGAATATGCCGATAACGGCAAAGGTATTGACCCAGAAAATCTCAGTAAAATTTTTGAACCGTTTTTTACCACCAAAAGAGGTCAGGGAGGCACGGGATTGGGACTGCACATTATTTATAACCTTGTTACTCAAAAACTAAAAGGCACAATTAGCTGCACAAGTCAAGTAAAAAAAGGCACAAAATTTATGATTGAATTTCCCGCTAACATGAGCAGTTAGTTATTAGACCGCCAACATGGATATAAGTTTTATATAGGAGAACGATATATGTCAGAAGCTAGTAAAAACCTGTTGGCTGCAGGCGATGATGAATTAATCGCCGCAGGCGACGATGAATTAATATTTGCCGAGGAAGATGAGGCTGAACAAAAACCGCTAGAAGAAAGTTGGAAAATATTAATTGTGGATGATGAAATAGAAATTCACAATATTACTAAATTAGCGTTAAATGATTTTAAATTTGAAGGAAAAAGTATAACATTTATCAGCGCTTACTCAGGAAAAGAAGCTAAAGAAATAATCCAAAATAACTACGACATAGCATTGATTTTACTCGATGTAGTTATGGAAACAGAAGAAGCAGGCTTGGAAGTAGTTAAATACATCCGCGATATTTTAAATAATCAAGTAGTGCGGATTATTTTACGCACTGGACAGCCCGGGCAAATACCAGAAGATGTAGTAATTGTCAGCTACGATATCAATGATTACAAAACCAAAACAGAACTTACTAACAAAAAATTATTTACCACAGTAGTCACCGCCCTGAGAGCATTTAGATCACTCAATCAAATCGAATCCAGCAAAAGCGAACTCGAAAAAATTGCAGCCGCATCAGCCCGTTTTGTACCCCGTGAATTTTTGAAATTTCTCAAAAGAGAAAGCATCGTTGATGCGAGACTAGGAGACGCTGTACAAGCAGAAATGACGATTATGTTTGCCGACATTCGCTCATTTACAAGTCTTTCAGAAAGTATGTCTCCCCGAGAAAATTTTGAATTTCTTAACTCTTACTTAAGCCGAGTTGGCCCGGTTATCCGCCAGTACAACGGTTTTATAGATAAATATATTGGCGACGGAATTATGGCTTTGTTTCCTAACAGGGCTGAAGATGCTGTGCAAGCAGCAATTGAGATGCAGCAGCAAGTGAAAATTTATAACAGACACAGGCAAAACAGTGGCTATCAACCTATTTCGATAGGGATTGGTTTGCATACGGGGACTCTAATGTTAGGTACGATTGGCGAAGCGGAACGAATGGAAAGTACGGTGATTTCTGATGCCGTTAATTTAGCTTCCCGCGTGGAAGGATTGACAAAGCTTTATGGGGTGGCTATTGTAGCTAGTGTCCAAACCCTTTGCCGGATAGACGATCCTCAACATTACAAGTGCCGGTTTCTCGATCGCGTTCAAGTAAAAGGAAAACAAACACCTGTGGCTGTATTTGAAATTTACGATGGCGACTCGCCGACAATGATCGAACTAAAAGCACAAACTCAAACTTATTTTGAACAGGGAATTTTTTTTCACTACCAGCAGCAATTCGCGCAAGCAAGACAAATGTTTCTGCGCGTTTTGCAAATTAATAAGTATGATAAGGCAGCATCTTTTTATGCAGAACGCTGCGATATGTTGATGAAGAATGCAGTCATTATGACTCTGGAAGGAATTGAAATTTAGTTAAGAGGAATTGGGAATGGGGCATGGGGAATGGGGCATAGGGAATTGGGAATGGGGCATGGGGCATGGGGAATTGGGAATTGGGCCGAAAAGAATTAGGAAATGGGCATCCGCTAAGATAGTGAACAGTGAACAGTGAACAAATAACTTAATTTATGCGCTTAAAATCCCTTGATGTTTTTCGCGGAATTGCGATCGCCTCGATGATTCTAGTCAACAACCCCGGTAGTTGGGAACAGGTATATCCACCGCTAGACCACGCAGAATGGCACGGCTGCACCCCGACAGACTTAGTATTTCCGTTTTTCTTGTTCATCGTTGGCTGCGCGATGTCTTTCTCGCTGTCTAAATATATTCAAAATTATCCAAAAACCCCAATAGAAACCTCAAAAATTACACAAACAAAGGAAAAATCAGAATCTGCTAAAAACCCTCTTCCTTCTTCCTTCTTCCTTCTTCCTTCTTCAAATATTTACTGGCGAATTGCGCGCCGCGCCGCGATTCTATTTATATTAGGATTGCTGCTAAATACATCTTCGATCGCCCTTGAGGTACTTCTCAACAGCGCCCCCGTAGAAAACTTCGGTAAAATCCGCATCATGGGAGTATTGCAGCGGATCGGCTTAGCTTATTTCATCAGTGCGATCGCCATTCTCAACCTTTCCCCCCGCAATCAAAAGCTGCTCGCTGTTGCTGTGCTGTTGGGCTATTGGGGCGCATTAACCGTGTTTACTGTAGGGGGGTACACTGCCGGGGAACTCACGCCAGAAGGAAATTTAGGAGGATATGTCGATCGGCTAATTCTCGGTAGCCAACACCTGTACAAAGGCGGCCCCTTCGACCCCGAAGGATTGTTGAGTACCTTACCCGCAGTTGTAACAGTCCTGATCGGCTACTTTACAGGAGAGTGGCTGCGACTAGAACCAATCAAAACCCGCACCAGTATTAACTTAGCAATCTGCGGCCTCTGTTGCGTGGTAATCGGCCACTTGTGGGGATTTTCATTTCCGATCAACAAACAACTTTGGACAAGTTCCTATGTAGTTTTTACGGCTGGTTGGGCGTTGCTATTGCTAGCAGCTTGCTACGAAACAATTGAAGTGCGAGGTTGGAAATGGGGGAAGCCGTTTGAAATCATGGGAGTGAATGCAATTTTCCTGTTTGTTGCTTCCGGTATAGTTGCCAGAATCCTGTTGAAAACCCATATTGGCAGGGGCGAAAGTCCTCCAAGTACCTACACTTGGATTTACGAGAACTGGTTTGTGCCGTGGGCGGGGCCGCTGAATGGTTCCCTAGCGTTTGCCGTGAGTGCGGTCTTATTTTGGTGGTTAATTTTGTATGGAATGTACCGACGTGATTGGGCGATAAAAATTTGAGTAGTTTGGTATCTAGTGGATATAACTCTTTTATGGGTAGCGCCCGATCTACTTGAAAAGGCTTTGGGTATTGTCGGTGAATACCGCGGTAAAACTCGGGCTGACTATATTGTTTAATTACTAAATTAACTACAAGAGCATACTAATTCGGTGACGATCGCTACCACTGCGTCTGGATCGATAGGTTTAGCAAGGTGACGTTGAAAGCCTGCTGCGATCGCCTGCTGTCGATCCATCTCCCCAGCATAGGCAGTCAGGGCGATCGCAGGAATTTGTCCGCCTTGCTCAAGCGGCAGACTGCGAATCTGACGCATGAGCATATAGCCATCCATTTCTGGCATTCCAATATCACTCACAATGATGTCTGGAACTGCTTGGCGAAACGCTTGCAGTGCCTCGATTCCAGAGGCGACGTTAGTGACGATCGCCCCCGCTTGTTCTAAAACAAACGCTACAAACTCCCGGGAGTCTACCTCATCATCCACGACTAAGACGTGAATGCCGCTTAAATTTCCCGTTGAGTCAGAGGGCTGCTCGATCGCGGGCAATTCATGAGAGCGAGGCGCAAGCGGAATGCGAACTGTAAACGTCGCTCCTTGTCCTTCACCAAGGCTATCAACCGCGACTGTTCCCCCGTGCAATTCCACAATTTGCTGCACGATCGCCAGTCCTAATCCCAAGCCGCCAAAGTTGCGGGTGGTGGCTCCATCTTCTTGCCGGAAATGCTCGAAAACATAGGGCAGGAAGTCAGAGCGAATGCCTTTTCCAGTATCAGTAACTTGAATTTCAGCGTGGATTTCATCCACAGCTAGAGTAACAGCGACTTGTCCCCGGTGAGGTGTGAATTTGACCGCGTTAGACAACAGATTCCAGATTACCTGCTGCAACCGTCCAGCATCGCCGATGACGATGCCAACACTGGGTAAAATCGTTGTGCAAATTTGAATGGCTTTCGCTTCTGCGGCTAATCGAACCGTCTCCAGCGCTTCTGAGATGACTTTACTCAGATCGACCGGCAACACGGTTAAAATCAGTTTGCCGCGCAAAATCCGAGAGATATCCAGCAAATCGTCAATGAGTTGCGCCTGGAGTCGGGCGTTACGCTCGATCGTCATCAATGCCATTGCGGTTTTTGCCGCGTCCAATTTTCTCTGCTGCAATAGTTTTGACCAGCCGAGAATCGGATTGAGGGGCGATCGCAATTCATGGGACAGCACCGCCAAAAACTCATCTTTAATCTGGTTGGCGCGATCGGCAGCTTCTCGCGCAACTTTCTCTTGCGCCAGCAGTCGTTCCAGTTCAGTTTCAGCTTGCTTTTGCTTCGTGATATCGCGGGAAATTGCTAAAAGTTGCGTCACTTGTCCAGTGGTATTCCGCACGGGTGTGATAATAATGTCCCACCACTTCGGGGTGCCCTTGTAAGTGGGAAGATAGCCTTGCAACTGACCTGTATTGCCTGCTTTGGCAGCCGCGATCGCGGCCTTGGCATTTTCATAATATTTACCTTGCCAGATATCTTGCCAACTGGTGTTTAGAACGAGTGACGGATCATCGATTTCCAACAGGCACAACCCGCCTGGATTGATATAGACGATTTCGGTATCGAGCATTAAGACTTTAATGCAATCTTGACTGCTTTCCAGTATGCGTTGCTTTAGTTCCTCACTGTCGCGCAAGGCTGCTTCGGAGCGGGCGCGTTCGGCTGCCGCCCAAGTACGCTCGGCAACTTCTTCCACCAGAGACACCTCGTCCAGCGTCCAAGCTCGTGGCTCGGATGTGTGGACTGCCAGCCCCGCTACAAACTCGCCTTCCTTGACCAGGGGTATACCGATGTATGCCCCAATCTGGCTCGCGGCGTAGGCCGATCGCTGCTCTGGGGATAGGTTGGGATCGGCTTCCACATCGGATGCGACCACAGGGCAACCCGTGCGGTACGCTGCAAGCAGCTTTGGGCCGAACGAATCAATCGCGTATTTGCCAGCCATTGTTGCGGCTCCGTTGACGTAATCGCGCTCAACGACGTAATCAGCGCCGCGAACCTCGAAGTACAGCACGCGGTTCGCGCCGAGATATTCGCCCAGCACGCGGCTGGCCGTAGCCTGAATCTCTACTGGGTCGGCAAGCGGGCGGAGCGCGTCGGCGATAGAGACACGGAAAGCATCAAATTCGGCGTTTCGCCGCGCAATTTCTTCTGCCCGTTTACGATCGCTAATATCTTTGAAGACGATCGCTACTTTTCGCGCTTGGGCTTCACCGGTGCGACAGGCATACACATCGAACCAACGGTTCAGTGCTTTAGCATAATTCTCAAACTGAAGCGGTTCGCCCGTTATCGCGATTCTGCCATAAATTTCAAACCAATGCTTCTCATGATCTGGGGCGAGTTCAAGCATCCGCTTGCCCACTGCCTGCACCAATCCTGATTGTTGTTCAAACGACGGATTGACTTCTAAAAAGCGGTAGTCAATCGCGCGATCGTCTTTATCAAACAGCATCTCGATGACGCAAAAGCCATCGCCAATCGACTCAAACAGCGTCCGGTAGCGTTCTTCGGATTGACGCAGAGTTGCGGCAGTTTGAATCTGCTCGGTAAGATTTTTGAAATAAACGGTGATGCCGTTTGGGGCGGGGTAGGTGCGAACTTCGTACCAGCGATCGTGGTTTTGGTAAAACGCGGTCATTGAGGCAGCCACGCGATCGCGCATGGCCCTCCAGTGAATCTCCTCCAACTCATGGCCAATCAGTTCTGGATATTCTTCCCATAAATTTTTGCCAATCAAATCATCTGGAGGGCGATCGAGCAGTACCCCAGCAGATCGATTGACGTAAGTGAACCGCCAGTTTTCATCCAGGGCAAAGAAGGCTTCAGCGATGCTCTCCACAATATTCCGAGTCTGCTCCTCGCTTTGGCGCAAGGCTTGTTCTGCCAGTTTGCGATCGGTCATGTCTCGCGTCACGCCTGCCACTGCTTCGACTGCGCCGTTTATGTCTAAAAGCGGCACGAAAATGTATTCATAGGTGCGCGTACCGATCGCGCTAGTGTAGGGTGCTTCATCCTTGAGCGGCTGGCGCGTCTTGATGACTTGTTGAATCTGTTCCTGATGTCGAGTCGCTAAATCGGTGGGATAATCCAGCTCGAAAAAGTTCTTTCCCAAAGCTTCATCCGAAGTTTTCTGCCAAAGATCGAGCAACGCCGGACTGATATAAGTGAACCGTCCTGACAGGTTGAAGGTGTAAATAAAATCGGGAATTGCACCGACGATCGCATCGAACTTTCGCAGTTGCCGTTCGAGTTCGGTGCGACTCTCAAGCGAAACGGCTTCAGCACAGGCACGTTCAACGGCTGCCCACGTTTGCTCTGCGGTTTCCTCAACTCGTCTTACCTCGTCTTCCCTCCACTGGCGAGGGTTTGCCTGATGCACCGCTAGCAACGCGACGAATCGCTCGTTCTTAATCAGTGGCACATCAATATGCGCGGCAATATCTATCGAGTGATACCTTTCCTTCTGGCTGGCTGTGTATTTAGGGTAGTTTGCCACATCGGGAACGATCGCCGTTTGCCCCGCTCGATGGTCGTCTGTTAGGTCGCGTCCGAAGTCTTCCGTATGGTACACCCCACTCAGTTCGGCAACATTGTTCGTGTAGTTTTTATGAACGACGACCTCTTTGCCACCGGGTAACACTTCAACGTAAATGACGCGGCTTGCGCCTAGAGACTCGCCCAGAACACGGGCCGCGATCGCCTGAATCTCATTAGCATCAGTCAGCGGGCGCAGCGCATTGGTGAGCTTGACTCGAAACGCATCGGCTTGGGCAGTTTGATACAAGGCATTTGTTGATTGGCGTTTCTGCGGCAGATCGGATTCTAGCTGCGTCTTTTCTGGGTGCTGGGTGCGATCGAGTTCTGTCAACAGAATTTGCACAGCAGTTTTCAGACTGTCCGGCCAGGTTTTGACAGCCCCCAGTGGTGTTTGCGACCAATCGTGCGATCGCATCAGCATCGCCATCTCGCTATCGCCTGCAAATAAATTTTTACGAGCAGCCTCATCTACCACATCAATCACACACTCTACCTCGCTGAAAATACTGAGCTAAAAGCTGTTTGCTGCCCTCTCGAATGACGATTGAAGAGGATTGACCCAGTTCAGCAACCCGCGTCCGAATTTGCCTTAATGCCAAAGGTGAGGGTTGAATCCCTCGATTCTCCCAACGATTAATCGTTACTCTTAGAATATCTCATACACTTTAAGGACATGGTATCTATCATACTCAATATCTGTCAAAAAGTAGACAGACCGATCTCCCTTAACAATAGTCTGGACAGTTTTTAAGCAGCATTGATTAAATTGTGGAAAGTTAAACCATGAGCGAAACTGACGACGAGCAGTTTTTTCATTTAAACAACTCTAACAACTGAAATTGGTCAGTTTAACCGAACCATAAACGAGCCAAATTGTTGACGATAAAACCACTAAAAACTTGTTTTGGGGTTGACGAATCGCTGTATTTGTTGTATTATTGATTTAATAATATTCATAAGCCAACCATCTAAAAAGCTGGTGTTTTTTGTAGTTTAACTTAAAATAATGCCTTTTTTTCTGTTTGTTTTTAGCTTTGATTCCACTCACTTTTTCGCTTCTGTGCTGTACTGCGTTAGCGAAGTTTGCCGTAGGCATCGCATCCCTATCTAAAACCTCTCCGGAGTATTGAATTAGTCTAAAGCAGAAAAAGCAGATCGAGCTTCCGAATCAAGAAATTGCGACGGCCCAAATGCCTCAACCCATGCCAGCTTAAGGATTTTGCGCGTAAAAGCCGATCGCCCGCCACCGATCGCTAGCTATAACTGAGCCCTAATCGCTAAAATTAAAAAAAGATACGTAATAGGCAGGCAGGCGTCAATGATCCCAACAGTTATAGAACAATCCGGTCGCGGCGAACGCGCCTTTGACATTTACTCGCGACTCCTGCGCGATCGCATCGTCTTCTTGGGCCAACAGGTTGACTCAGACTTGGCTAACCTGATTGTTGCCCAATTGCTATTTTTAGACGCCGAAGACCCGGAGAAAGATATTTACCTCTATATCAACTCCCCAGGGGGTTCGGTAACAGCAGGTATGGGCATTTTTGACACGATGAACCACATCCGCCCCGACATTTGCACTATTTGTCTCGGTTTGGCAGCCAGCATGGGCGCTTTTCTGTTGAGTGCCGGCGCTAAAGGCAAGCGGATGAGTTTGCCTCACTCCCGGATTATGATCCACCAACCTCTAGGCGGAGCTCAAGGACAAGCAACCGATATTGAAATTCAGGCCAAAGAAATTTTGTACCACAAACGCCGCCTGAACGAACATCTTGCCAACCATACCGGTCAGCCGCTTTCCCGCATTGAAGAAGATACCGAACGGGATTTCTTCATGTCCGCTGAAGAAGCAAAGGACTACGGATTAGTAGATCAAGTGATCGATCGCCGTCCTTCCGCCAGCCGCCCGATCGCCGCTGTCGTCTAAATGAAAAGTTAAAAATCAAAAATGAGGAAATCTTCTTCATTTTTGATTTTTAATTTTTAACGGTCATATAGCAGTTTTCAGTGGAGTGAATTACAGATGTTGGGGCGCATGATAGTTAACTCCTTACTGTATTTCATACACTTGAAAACTGCTATATGTAGCTTTTTCTAAAAAAACATCACACCTAGAAACCCTACATAATTACTAGGGCAAAGATTCGAGATATTGCAGGAAGTCGAGCAATTCTACTTGATTTAAGAAATGGCGCGCTTCTTTGCCATAACCTTGTTTGAGATAATCTTTTCCTTGGTTGGCAGTCCAGCCCAACCGCTTGATTTCTTCAGTAGTTCTGCTGTAGATTTCCAGATATTCTAGGAAATCTACCAACTGTTCGCTAGAAAGCTCTCTCTGCGACGACTTGCCGTAATTTTGTTCGAGACAGTCGCTTTCCTGTTTTTTCTTCCATTGCAGGCGTTTGAGGATGGCGTCTATTTGGGCGATCGTATCAGAATTATCCTCGATCGCATCGCTCGGAATTCCCACTGCGATCGGTTGCAATTCCCTGACTTCCGCCGCACCCTGTAGCAGTTCACTTTGGCTAGAAGTCGGCATCTCCAGTTCCGTGATCGGTTCGCCGTAGCTAGAAGAAAGCCAAGCGTCCGAGTCTAACTGCTTTGGTACAAACCCAGTAGCCTCCGTCCGATCGACCGTTGGCGGCAGCGGTTCCGGTACAGGTGCGATCGGCTCTTCATTTAATTTCGCTTCAGTCTTGACAAAATTGCTTTGATGTGTATCAGGCACTTTGTCAGTAACAGGCATTTCTAGAACCGGAAGAGGAACACTTGTCGGCCCCACAGGAACCGGAACAGCAGGAGGAGGGGGAGGGGGAACAGCAGCAACCGGGGAAACAGCAGGAGGAGGGGGAACAGCAGCAACCGAAGCAACCGGAGCAACCGGAGCAACCGGAGCAACCGGAGCCGGATCAACACTTGCGATCGCACGATCGGGCGCAGCAGATCCAAGAACCGCGATCGCTCGCAACCGGGCCCGGTCTTCAGCATCCTCAACAGACTCAGCAGCCGACATAGCCGTAGCCAGAGTTTTGCCGTCAACCTGAACCAGACAGCGAACAACAAACTTACCGTGATGAACAGTCAGCAACTCACAAATTAACTGTCCAGCGGGATAAAGGGCGCGAAATTCAGCAAACATAATTTTTTGACCCCGAAACCAGAAGGGGCTTATGACTTAAGTGTAGTACAGCCTAGAGAAAACAATTTTCTGAAAGCACATATTCAACATACAATAAATTAAAGGTGAGTCATCCGCGCAACCTTTCACGCCACTAAACCCCATCCCACATCCAGCGGTTTAAGCTAACAAGCATCGGGCGTCATTTCTACCTATAGGAGATGACACAGCAACTAAGCAAAAGTAGTAAAAGTCTCCGGTTTTGTGTACCTTGCACTTTCTACAGCACAGATTGCTCCCGACCCGCTCGTTGCACCTCTGTCCGCAAGGGCAGATAGCGTGCAAAAAACAGGGGCATCGCAGCAGCGAGCTACTAGCAATTTTGCCTTGATGCGGTAAATTCTTTGCTAAAGCAAGAAGCAAGAGGCACTTCAAAAGGAAGAAGGAACAAGGCAGAAGGAACAAGGCAGAAGGAAGAAATGCAAATTTTCTCCATCTCCATCCCTCCATCGGCTCATCCTCGACTCAAGCCGTCGCTTTCAGTATCGAGCCATCTTTTAAGAACCGACAGGGGCTTTCTAATTCGCAAAGTGCTCGGCGCTGCTGACCTAAAAGCAAACAAACCAATGCTAAAAAATTGTATTGGGGAATAGCGTGCGGGACATTTGTCTGCACCGTCAGCAGTCAGTTCAAGACAGACTGCAGACAATTAGCACCAAGCCGGTGTCGGGAGAGAATCTCAAAAAAACCTCGCGATGAAACAAGGTGGCTGTGCTCGCGTCTCCACCTATCAACCCGCGCATTTGTTGGGAAGCAGGCACTACGAGGGCCCGAGGGGGTGCGGCTGATTTCGCCAAAATTAGACTAATTGCTGGAAACAAGAGGATCGATCGCTACATGGAATTTTCTATCGCTGCACTGCTGGCAAATTTTACAGAAGACAAATTAGTGGCCCCTAAAGCATTGGAGAAAAAACTCGACTGCAACGACGCCACCAGTCAACTCAAACTTCAAATCGCATTAGAAGCTCTAGAGAAAATTGGCATATTAGTCAAGGACAAAGGCCGATATCGCCGAGTAGCTGAAGACGACGTAGTAGAAGCAAAACTTCGTTGTTCGAGCAAAGGATTTTGCTTTGCAATTCAAGACGCCGAAGGCTCAGAAGACGTTTATGTGCGGGAAAGTCACCTCTCGACAGCTTGGAATGGCGATCGAGTCTTAGTCAAAATCATCAAAGAAGGTAGCCGCCGCCGATCGCCCGAAGGCGAAGTCATGCTCATCCTCGAACGCGCCAACCCCTCGGTACTAGCGCGAGTCAAGCAAACCGCCACCCCCACCGGCCGCGTCAGCTACAGAGCAATCCCCCTGGACGATCGCCTGTTGTTTGAACTAGACTTGCTCGCAAATGGCACAAATCTCCAAGAGGCGATCGACCACCTAGTACACGTCGAAGTCAAACGCTACCCCCTCGGCACCCATCGCCCAGTCGGCAAAGTAGTACAGGTACTCGGTTCCGACGCCGAAGCTGCTGACGACCTCGACATCGTATGCTGCAAACACGACTTGCCACGATCGTTCCCCGCCGCAGTCATCAAAGCAGCCGAAAATTTGCCGAGCAAAGTCAAAAAAACCGACATCAAAAAACGCCTAGACTTGCGTAACATTCTGACTGTTAGCTTCAGCAAAAACGAACCGGGAACAAGCAACAGCGAAAACAATGCTCCTCAAGCCCCGGAGGAAAATCTCTCCGAAGGAGGAGGCGAAAACGAGTTTGATCCAACATCATTCCTCTCCGATCCGCCAGTGGAACGCGCTTTGTCGATCGAAACCCTGAAGCCCGGCCGCTGGCAAATAGGAATCCACATCAGCGACGCCGCCGAGTACGTACAGCCAGAAACCCCGATCGACCGCGAAGCCCGCAAGCGAGGCACCGCCGCCCATCTGGGAGAAAAAATCATCGCCGTACTGCCAGAAATCCTCAACGAGCGCTGCTCTCTGCTGCCTGACAGCGAACGGCTGGCCTTCAGCATACTGCTGACCCTAGATGAATCAGGAGAACTCCTAGAATACGAGATTCAAGCCAGCGTCATTCAAATTGACTACCACCTCACCTACCAGCAAGCTCAAGCAATTCTCGAACCAGGCGGTGCCGAAGAGCACCCTTTATCCTCCGCCCTCCGTCCTTTCCTAGATCAACTCGGGGCCGCCTCACAGGCTGCCAGACAGACAAGGCTCAAGCGAGGAGCTTTTGAACTAAATTTGCCCGATGCTAACTCTCACTTCGACGACGAAGGCGAATTAGGAGCTTTTGCAGTCGCTACCCCCGCCCAGTCGGCGGTCTCCGAGTTAGTCGTACTCGCCAACCAAGCTGTCGCCACCCACCTGCAAGCCTTGGGAGTCCCAGCAATTTACCGCGTCCAACCGATGCCAGACCCGGCAGACATTCAAGAGTTCATCAAACTCTCGAACAACCTCGGAGGCGAACTGTATCTCGAAACCGAAGAAGAAGTTTTGCCCTTGGACTTTCAGCGATTTACCCAGCAGTTTGCCGGCCTGAAGTCCGAAAGAGTTCTCACCTATCTGCTCGAAGACACCATGAAGCCCGCTGTTTACAGCACAACTCCCAAGCCACACTTCGGTTTGGCGCTGTCAGAGGGTTACACGCGCTGCACTTCGCCACTTTCCCGCTACGCCGATTTGCTGGTACTGCGGGTGTTGCAAGCGGTGTTCGAGCAAGGCCGCAGCAGCCGCACAACACGGGCTAAGGAAAAAGTTGACTTGCACCATTCCTCCTGTCACGGTCAAATTACTTGGAATGTTCTCCCCCCAGATTTGCACCACGAATTTGAGACAGAGTTTGCATCGGTAGTAGTACACCTAACCGAACGCGAAAGAGTTGCTGAGGATGCCGAAAGCGATTTGCAGGGATTGAAGAAAACCGGATTGATGAAAGAACGCACCGGTCAAACTTTCCAGGGTTTGATTACAGGCGTGCAGTCTTACGGTTTCTTTGTGGAAATTGAGGTGCGGCCGCCGGAGAGCGACATCCTGCGTGTTGAGGGACTGGTACACGTTTCTTCGCTCAAGGATGACTGGTACGAGTATCGCTCGCGCCAGCAAACTCTAGTGGGCCGCAAAAACCGCAATCAGTACCGTTTGGGCGATCGGGTAGAAGTTCAAGTCAAGAGTGTTGACTACTACCGCCAGCAAATTGATTTAGTTGCAGTTGGCGGCGGCAGTCAAGCTTTTGATGATGATGAATAATCTGTTGACAGTTGACAGTTGACTGTTGACTGTTAACTTTTCTCAATACTTAGTTGTCATTGTCTGGCAACTAAGTATTAAGAAGTTGGCGAAAAACTATACTCAGCAATCATCAATAAATAATTAAGGACTAATATCAAATCTGATAGCATCGTCGGGCGTCAAATCCAGTCAACAGTCAACAATCACGGACGGTGCAACCAGAATTCATATAACTTATCTGCGTTAATCTGTGTTAATCTGCCTGTATCTGCGGTTAAAAAAAAGATAATTCCTTAACCGTAGATGACAAGGAATTGACGCTGATTCACGCAGATGAAGAAAATAGATAGATGAATAATTCCGATGCTAACAGATTTGATGTAACAACTAATTATTAACAACAGTCAACTGACAACTAACAAATAACTAATGACGAATAACTACCCCCTAATCTTAGGAGTTACTGGAGCATCGGGACTGATTTATGCGGTGCGAACATTGAAATATTTGTTGGAAGCCGATCGCGCGATCGAACTGGTAGCATCGAAATCTACTTACATGGTTTGGCAAAGCGAACAGAACACTCGAATGCCCGCAGAACCGACGCTACAAGAGGAATTCTGGCGGGAACAAGCAGGAGTCGCCACAATGGGTAAACTTCGGTGCCATCCCTGGCAAGATGTCGGTGCTAATATTGCTAGTGGCTCCTTTCGCACCCAAGGGATGATGATTATTCCCTGTAGCATGAGTACGCTAGGCAAGTTGGCTGCTGGCTTGAGCTCTGATTTGCTCGAAAGAGCGGCCGACGTTCAGCTCAAGGAAGGGCGAAAATTGGTACTCGTGCCTCGCGAAACGCCTTTTAGCTTGATCCACCTGCGGAATTTGACTACCTTGGCGGAAGCTGGAGCTAGAATTGTACCAGCGATTCCTGCTTGGTATCACAATCCGCAAACTATTGAAGATTTGGTAGACTTTGTGGTGGCTCGCGCTTTAGACCAGTTGGGGATTGATTGCGTTCCTCTCAAACGCTGGAAGGAAGAAGAAGGGAGTTAGTTGATAGTTGACAGTTGACAGTTGACAGTTTGTTATTTGTTATTGATAATTTGTTAGTTTAAATTAGCAATTCCCAATTCCCAATTAGCAATTACCAATATTTTTAATATGCGACCTGTATTTTTGCTAGTGATTGTGGTAGGGCTGACTATTTTTGCCCTGCAAAATGTGGAGCCGGCATTATCGCTGGTGTTTTTGGGAGTTCGATCGCCTGCTGTGCCTTTATCTATCTGGATTTTGCTCAGCATGGCGGTGGGAGCTCTCACATCTTTATTGATTTCTGGTTTGCTGGCTTTTTCAAATTACCTATCTTCAACGCGGACCCGCACCGGCCGATCCAGTCGCAGCCGTCCCGATACTTTCCCCGAAGACGGGAGAACACCTTACACGCCACCTCCCCCTCCTAGAAAACAGGAAATTGACCCGGATCTGAATAGGGAAAATAGCCAAACTCAGGCTGCAGGTTCCTACCGAACTGAGTACGGTACGCCGGCCGGTTACAGTTCCCGGACTTTCCTGCAAGAAACTCCGAACCCTGATGGGGCGAAGGATTACGCTCAACCGGGGAGTTATGCAGCAGCAGACGATGAGGATGATTGGGTCTCAGATGGCTCAAAATCGGGTTCTCAAGGGGGCGATGACGATTGGGGGGACGATCGCGATTTTCCCGATCAACCGCAGGTAAATGATGTTCCAGCGGCAAATCCGAGGGCTTACGAAGCTCAGCAGGAACCGAAAAGCAAGTCTTGGGCTGGCTCAGTATATTCTTACGGCTATCGAGATCCGAGCCAGTCTGGGGTGGGGCAAACTGAGGCTGTATACGATGCGGAGTATCGAGTGCTGGTTCCTCCGGGAGGGGAGATTCCTAAACCCGCTGATGAAGCACCAATAAATCCTCTTGCAGAAGCAGAGGATGATTGGGGATTGGATGAGGGTGATGAGTTTGATGACGATGATGGCCCCAGTGGCGGATCGATTAACCTGAAAAAATAGAAAAATATCGGAGGATTTGGCAGTGGATGGGTTGAGGGGAGTAAATATCTATCTTGTCGGGATGATGGGTGCGGGAAAAACAACGGTGGGGCGGCTTTTGGCAAGAAAATTAAAATACCGTTTTTTTGATACTGATGAACTAATTGTTCGAGTTGCTAATCAGTCAATTGCTGAGATTTTCGATCGAGAAGGGGAAGAGGCATTTCGGGAACTAGAAACTAAAGTGCTCGGCGAATTGTCTGCTTATAAAAATTCGGTTGTGGCTACGGGCGGCGGTATTGTGACGCGATCGATGAATTGGGGTTACTTGCACTACGGTGTAGTAGTTTGGCTGGATGTGCCTGTTGATCAACTCTACGATCGACTGCGTTCGGACACCGCTCGACCCCTACTGCAGGAGGGCGAAATCAAATCTAAGCTGCAAAGCCTTTTGAAAGAGCGAGAGCGTTTCTACACTCAAGCAGATGTCCGAGTCTGTGGAGGTGTGGGCGAAAGGCCTGAAGCAGTGGCGACTAGGGCGATCGAGGAAATCCAAAAAGTTATTAAACCAGAAACCGGGCCTGAACTCAATTGATACATTCATAAACCCGGTTTCTGAGAAAATAACAGGTTTCTCAGGACTTTTGATATTAGTTCCCAAAAATAATGCAACCCTACGCAAGCTCCAAACCACCAGATTCATCAGTCATTCCCAAAATCTAAAATCTAAAATGGTATGACTTCGGTAAAAATACTGATTTTGGTCTGAGTGTGTCCGTTTAACCACCCAATATTTTGAAATCCACCGGGTTTGAGTGGATGTGATGCGTAACTTTTATAAGTATGAGGATGTGGCAATGCGGAGATTTTATACAACAACTAATGGCAGGCTCGTCTGATGCGTTAAAGCCGGCTATTGAGTTATCCCTAAAAATAAAAGGGCCCCACCGCTGAAGGGCTGTAGGGCGCAAGGACAGTTAAACGCTAACTTGATTGTCGGGAAATTTAGCATCAATGCTATGCTCCTATGTGACGATTTTACGATCGTCCATTCACTCATCAATTTTCCCGTATCAAAAAATGTAACCCAGCACCGATCGAATTCAACCTGTCCTATTCTAAAAACAATACCTCATGCATTCTGACTAGCAGCTCCCTAAAGCTGCTTTTTTATTGCAATCGAGTTTTTGGCTGCCCGACTTGCGGACTCTTGGGAATAAAATTTTGAGCAACAGTGGCTACACCTCAATACTGCCATAGCGGTTTTCAGTTCCACTCCAGGTTCGTAGGTAATTGGTAATTGGTAATAGGGAATGGGGCATTGGTAACAACCAGCGGGGAATCGGCAATTGAGATGCTGTACCTCACCAGGCTTGAAAACTGCTATGATTACGGCGCGGAAGGGAGCATTAATCCGGGTGGGGGATTGAAAAAAAATAAGCTGTATTTATTGATGGGCGCTCTGATAGTTCTCGGCTAAATATCCGTTGCCAGTTATAGAATTTGGTTGGATGAATTTCCCGTTCCCAATCAAGAGAATACGAGCCTGCCTGTTTTTGACAAAAACTCGATCGCTCCACCCAGCCCCACACCTGCTAAAGAAATGGTAATTAATACTACAAAAGACCGCCAACTTTTCCAACCAGATATTTGAATATCGAGTCTTGCCAAAGCTCCGGCTGAAATCAAGAGTAAACAAGTAGCAAAAAGGTGCAGCCAGGTAAACACTACCACTGCCACAAAAGCTCCTACAATAATAGAAATAAAAGCACCGATATCACTTGAAAACCACCGCACAATTAAGGATTTTATGTCTCTCAGAGGGAACGACAAGGCGACAGCCAACACTAAAATTGAAGCTATGGCTAGAAACCAAGTCATGTGCGGGGGAACATCAAACTCAGATAATTGCCAGCCAAAGGCGAAATAAGTAACAAAAAGTAGAGTTAGGGAAACCCAAGAATTTTTTTTCATCCGATGGCAAAATTAGGAGAAGCAGGAAAAAAAGATGATGATCCCGATGAGTTTGTACAGGGCCTAGAGGTTAGTAGAAATAGCTTGCACGGGACAGGTAGGGATGCACTGCTCGCACACGATACACCGCGATCGAGTAAAACTTAGTTTAAAGCTTTCTGGGTCAAGGGTCAAGGCTTCTGTCGGGCAAACTCCCGTACACAAACCGCAGTGAACGCAGATATCTTCGTCTATGAGTATTTCCCTACTGGCTAGGGAAACACCGATATTTTGCGATCGCATCCAGTCGATCGCCGCTTCTAGTTGGTCGATGTCCCCTGATAACTCTAGCACCAGTTTGCCCACTTGATTCGGAGCCACCTGAGCACGGATAATGTTGGCTGCAACATTAAAATCCTTTGCCAGTCGATAGGTGACAGGCATTTGGATCGATCGTTGGGGAAACGTCAGTGTTACCCGTTTTTTCACCCTGTAAGTCCTCGGTAATTTACAAACAATCTTTGTTATCTTATGTTTTAGCGCACTTGGTCTAATTAGTGTCTTTAGCACAAATTTTTATGAGATGGGTCTGATTATCTCAAAATGTGGTATAATCTGAATCTATTATTTAAAATAAAAACATAGAAATCAAAGCGCAATTTATTTTATGACCCAGAATTCCCCCAAGTCAACTGTCGTCCCCGCCGCCAAAAATCCCGAAACAAAAGTCGCCACGCGCCTCAGAAACTTATTGATCGTGTTAACAGCGATCGCCCTTTCAATATCCATCTTCTTAGGGCTGCAAACCCAAACGCCATCAAGCAGTCTCACCGATATGGCAAAAGCTTCAACGCCATTAGAAACTGCTTTGATAAACGGCAAACCGACACTCATGGAATTTTATGCTAATTGGTGCGGTAGCTGTCAGGCAATGGCTAACGATCTGAGCGAAATCAAACAGAAATACGCCGAACCGCTAAATTTTGTGATGCTGAATGTAGACAATGACAAATGGCTGCCAGAAATCACCAAGTATAGAGTAGATGGCATCCCGCACTTTGTCTATTTGAACGATAAAGGCAGCGCCGTTGCGGAAACGATGGGCGAAATGCCGCGCAGTATTATGGAAGCTAACTTAGAAGCTTTAATTGCAGGAAAACCTCTGCCACACGTGCAAGCTGGCGGTCAAGTTTCTAATTTTACTCCCCCCACAGGGCCTGTGAAAACAAGTAGCTCCGACCCCCGCGCCCACGGCTCTCAAGTACAGTAAAAAAAGGAAGTTCGGCAACGGATTAGCTTTCTTCGGATGTAACGGATGTCAAGAAGAAAGAAGGAGGAAGAAGGAAGAAAGAAGAGGGTAAAGGGAAGAAGACTTTAGGAACAGGCAAGATGCCTGTTCCACAACAAATAAACTTTCTTGTGGAACAGGCAAGATGCCTGTTCCTGATTGCGATAACTTACAGAGATTCAAAAGCCGATCGCAATTTCTGCCAATCTGCGTTTTGGGCGATCGACTACCTCTAAAGGAATATTCAAAAAAACTTTTTTCATAATTTATTAAGATTTACTATAGTAATTGTAATGTGCGGAGCGTAAATATTCTCTCACTCCCGATACAAAATAAACCCTGACCGAAAACAATTTGGTCGCCAGCCCCGCGATTCACTTCTTTGCAGGCTGACTGACGGGGTAAACTTTTCAATCTAAAGTCTAAAGTCTAAAATCAAAAATCAAAAATCAAAAATCAAAAATCAAAAATCAAATGACTCCCGACAAACCCGGATTCAGCATTAGCGCGACCGCGATTCGCCGCCACATCGGCACTCTCATGCTGACACTTGCTATTATAATCGTGGGCTTTTTCTACATCACCCAATTGCCCGTTGACTTGCTACCCTCCATCACCTATCCCCGCATCGGCGTGCGCTTAAACGCCCCCGGAGTCTCCCCTGAAGTCGCAGTTGACGAAGTTACCCGCCCCCTCGAACAAGGACTTTCCGCCACTGAAGGCGTCATGCAAGTTTTCTCCCGCACTCGCGAAGGACAAGTCAGCGTCGATTTATTCTTCAAACCGGGGGGAAACATCGACCAAGCCCTCAACGACGCCACCGCCGCTGTCAACCGCATCCGCAACCGACTTCCCGACACAGTTGAATCCCCTACTCTCTTCAAAGTTGACCCTTCCCAGCAGCCGGTTTACGAATTTGCCCTCATACCAATTTTATGTGAAGTTGCATATAATAGAGAGATAGCTTGTATGGTGCGTTTATGAGTCGTAGTTTAAAAATA